>DATMMV010000076.1:0-65372 GCA_035569635.1 Bacteroidia bacterium
GTTCGTTCTTATCCACAGGCGGGGTAAGGTCGATTTGCGTCATGTCTAATTTCGCGTCAACGGCTGCAACTTCACTGCCTTTCAGGTCCATTAACAGCTTTAATCCGTAAGCGGAAACAGAAAACAACATCATGCATCCGATTATGACAGCTATCATGCGGGTATATTCAGTGCGAATTTTAAAAGCACCGTATGATTTGTTTCTTCCTTTAAATACCAGATCATTGCGGTTTTCTGAACTTTCGTTGTTCCATTTTTCCATTGCAAACAGTAGCGAGACTCCCGCAACTATTATAATTATTGCATATATAATTCCCATGACTATTTAATTTTTTCTGTTAAGAGCGCAAACTCAGGGGCCGACATATCAACGATAACATATTTACCTACAAAACAAATGTTCATTTCATCTACTACATCAATCACGTCTTTATATGTTGCTTTATCGTCTGTTTTTACAAGAACTGTAAGCGATTGTTTATCTCCTTTTGCGTCGATAGATAAACGTTTAAAAGTTGAATCGGCAATCTCTTTTCTTTTTACCTGCCCGGCCAATTTTTCTATTTCATCTTTCGCGAATTTATTTTTTTCAAGTAAAATTTTGTGCAATCCTTCTGACGAAAAAGTTGTTTCTGTTAATTGAGTTGCGGGCTTTCCTTCTTTATTATCCGGTGCGTTAAACTGCCCCACGTAATAAAATATTTTATGGTCTTTTGATAAGATAACGGTTAATCCGTTTTTTACCTCGGGGGGCGGAGGGCCGGGAGGAGGCGGAACCGGAAATGTAATCTCCATAGATTTAGGTTTGCTAAATGTTGATGTTAATACGAAAAACGTTAACAGCAGGAACGCTAAGTCAACCATAGGAGTCATGTCAACGCGGGTTGACTGTTTCTTGGCGCGTTTTTTACCCCCTTTGCCGTGGCCACCGCCACCACCTTCTGCAATTTCAGCCATTTGTTATAATTTTTTAATGTGCACCAGCTGCGGGCGCGGTGCTTGCACCACCCTCGAGCGAGGTAATTAAGTTAAAACGATAAATTTTCATATCCGTAAAAGTTTTAATAATGTCTTTTACCGAAACATATTTTGCTTTCCCGTCAGCTTTAATGGCATAACGTGGTTTTTCTCCTTTAAATTCTTTGCCTGCATCTTTGGCTTTATCACGCTCGCGTATATAAATTGCGTTTACTTCGCGGGCTGCTGTTAAAATCCAGTCTCGCAATTGTGGGTTAAGAGCCGAGTCGTTAGGTATGCCTTTTTGCGGTTGAAATTTTAAGCGCTCCGCCTCAGTTGAGTTAAGGTATTTCGGAAGGTCTTTTATTTCAACTCCAAAACTTGATAAACCACCGAATTTTTTAATCTGTTCTTCAGTAAATTTTACCTTGTATTTATCTGACATAACTTTTAACGTAGCTACTTTGGCCTCACCGTTGCTGATTCCGAAAAAGGGCCTTCCTGCTTCATCAATGGTTACCAGAATTGTGTTATCGGGTAATAATTTATCAGAAACAGAAGAAGGAGGGTCAACTACAACGGGCTCTGCCATACGAAAAGAGGCGGTAAGCATAAAGAAGGTTACCAAGAGGAACGCAAGATCCACCATCGGCGTCATGTCGATAGAGGGTGCGCTTTTTGGAACTTTAATTTTTGGCATTGCTTAAGTTTTATATTATTATGATGAACTGTTTTTTAAGATTCCATAAAATACCGGGAAATTATTTTCCGGTAGACTGGAACTCCTGGATAATAGAGAAGCCGGCTTCATCCATTGCATAAGTAAGCTGGTCAACACGGTTAGAGAACAGGTTATAAAAAATAATCGCTAATGCAGATGATAAGATACCTACCAACGTGTTTACAAGTGCTTCAGAGATACCTGTTGCAAGAGCTGATGTATCAGGAGTACCCGCACTGGCAAGTGCACCGAAGGCACGAATCATACCTACAACCGTTCCGATAAGACCAACAAGTGTACCAATAGACGCACAGGTTGAAATAATTACCATGTTTTTAGAAAGCATTGGTAATTCGAGAGCTGTTGCTTCTTCGATTGCTTTTTGAATAGCAGCTACTTTAGCTTCTTTATCCATTGCGCCGTCGTTTTGTACAAATTGGTATTTAATTAAACCTTCGTGAACCACATTGGCTAAAGAGCCTTTTTGTGTGTTACACTCAGCAATAGCACCTTCTAAATCATGATTAGCTACCATTGATTTGATTTTGGCAACAAACTTATCGGTTTGGCCTTTACCGGTTGCTTTCTGAATAGTAATAAAACGCTCGATGGCGAATGTAAGCACGGTTAAAAACACACCTAACAGGATAGGTACAATGAATCCCCCTTTGTACATGATGCCAAGGAAGTTTCCTGCTTTAGGATGCCCTTCAGCATCAAAATTACTTGGGTTACCGAGGATAGACATGTAAATAAACACGCCCAGGGCCATACAAATGGCAATTGCCAGAAACGAAACGATAAACGAAAATCCGCCTGATGTTTTTTTGTTGCTCATAGTTATTGATTTTTATAGTTTTTTACTTTTTTATAAGATGCCAAACTTACTAAATATGTTTTAAATCTGAAAACATAGAGGGGTTAAGTTTTGACGTTATTTAACGTTGTTTAACAGGGCAAAAATATACCGAAAAGGGCTGATTTAAGGCCTCACTTTGTAAGTGGCAGGGTTTGGCGGATAAGTGGTTGAACCCTCTCTGTCCTTCGGACATCTCCCTCTCGGAAAGAAATACACCCTACGATTGGACAGTTAGATTCAATTCTTTGCCTTTCTCCAACATAAAATTGAAGGCTTCGTGGTAATCGTTTTTAATAACACCGTCTAAAATAGCCTCGCGGATTGCGGTTTTTATAATGCCCACCTCACGGCCGGCCGGAATGTTAAAGGTTTTCATTATAATTTCTCCACTGACGGGGGGTTGCCAATTGCGCAGGCGGTCTTTTTCCTCAAGTTCTTTTAATTTTTCCCTTACAATTGCAAAGTTTTTAAGGTAACGCTCTTTTTTTGCCGAACTTTTTGTAGTTATGTCCGCATCGCAAAGAGTCATTAAGTCGTCGATTTCTTCTCCGGCCTCAAATAATAAACGGCGTACGGCCGAATCGGTGACTTCTGTTTTTGCCAGAACAATAGGACGTAAATGCAACAGTACCAGTTTTTGCACATACTTCATTTTTTCATTTTGCGGCAACTTTAATTCGGCAAAAATTTTCGGCACCATGCGCGCGCCTCTGTCTTCATGCCCGTGAAAAGTCCAGCCTCTGCCCTCTTCAAATCTTTTTGTGGCAGGTTTTGCAATATCATGTAAAATGGCACTCCAACGCAGCCATAAATTATCAGTGTTGTGTGAAATATTATCAAGCACTTCCAGTGTATGGTAAAAATTATCCTTGTGGCCTTTTCCTTTTATTACTTCTACGCCATAAAGGAGAGTCATTTGCTTAAATATTAAATGAAGCAACCCGGTATCAAATAATAGTTTAAATCCTACCGAGGGCACGGGCGACAAAATAATTTTATTCAGCTCATCCGCAATGCGTTCTTTAGAAACTATACTGATGCGTTCTTTGTTTTGTTTAATAGCCTCAAACGATTTTTCCTCAATGGTAAACCCTAATTGCGAAGCAAAACGAATAGCGCGCATCATGCGTAAGGGGTCATCGCTATAGGTAATATCAGGGCTAAGTGGTGTGCGGATTATTTTATTTTCCAAATCCTGCATGCCGTTAAAGGGGTCGAGAAGTTTTCCGGAGTTTTTTCCGTTTAAAGCAATTGCGAGCGCATTAATTGTAAAATCTCTGCGGTTCTGGTCGTCTTCCAAAGTGCCATTTTCCACAATAGGTTTGCGCGATTCTTTGCGATAGGATTCTTTTCTTGCGCCCACAAATTCCACTTCCAAATCTTCAAATTTTATTTGCGCTGTTCCAAAATTTTTAAAAACGGAAAGGTTTGCTTCCTCTCCTAATTTATTTTTTACGGCTGTGGCTAAATCAATGCCGCGGCCCAAAGAAACCACATCAATATCTTTTTTGTGATTGCGTTTTAAAAAAATATCGCGTACATAACCTCCAATCACAAAAGCCTCTACTCCCAATTCGTCGGCGCATCGGGCAATTAATTTAAATATGGGTGTGTTTACGTGTTCCTGCAAAGCGGTGCAAAGGTAAGGAATTAGTGCTTAGTGCGGGGAAGAGGGATTATAGATTTGGGTGTTCCCTGCATTTGTTTTTTTATTGTTATAGAATTGTATTCGCGTTAGGGATGGAGGCATTGTTGGAGCTCTTTTTGCAATAACTTTTTCGAATGAAAAATTACAAGGTTCTCGACTCCACTCGAACTGACAACATGCAAAAAAGCGACTGCCGAGAGCCCGCCCCGCCATAATTAATTAGTAAAGAAAACTTATTTTGCGGGGAACGCCCAAGGTTTAATTTCTCTTATCCAGGCCCCACATTAATTTATTGCGCAGGGTGTTAAAAAAGTGTTGCCCCTCTAAATTGATGAGATTAAAATTATGCGGCGCTTTTTTCAAAACCACTTCTTCTTCGGTGTGCAAAGTGGCCAAGCGCGAATCGAGCGAAATTAAATTTTGTTTATCGCGCCCGCGGATTTTTAAAGAGATTTCGCTGCTGCTGCAAATTACTACCGGGCGTACATTTAAATTATGCGGCGCAATCGGAGTTAAAATAAAACTTTCGGAAGTGGGAACTAAAAGCGGACCGCCACAACTTAAAGAATAAGCAGTAGAACCTGTGGGAGTTGAAATAATTAATCCGTCCGCCCAATAAGAATTCATAAATACGCTGTTTATTTGCACATCAATGCTCATCATTGATGAGGTATCTTTTTTTACGAGTGTACATTCGTTAAGGGCAACATTCAGCTCAAATAAATTTTTTGGTGACTTCAATTGCAACAATGTGCGCACGTCGAGTGTAAACTTTTTATTTATCAGTTTATCAATTGCAGTTGTAAAATCCTCTTTGTAAACGCTGGCTAAAAATCCTAAACGCCCGGTATTCACTCCCAAAACAGGAATTCCTGTTTCACGAACCAAATCAACGGTTTCAAGCATGGTACCGTCGCCACCCAGTGAAATTAAATAATCGGGTTTTTGTTTTTTTAAATCTTCGTAAGAGGTAAAAGTTGGAATCTCTAAATTAAAGCCAAACTCTTTTTTTAAATACGCGAAATAAGCCGAGTGTATTACAAACGTAATATTTTCTTTGTTCAACCTTGTGCTGAGTGTTTTTACATAATCAGCGTAGTTGTCTTTTACCGGGCGGGCGTATAAAGCTATGGTCATAGAAAATGAATATAAAGGTAGTATTTTTTCACCGTAAAGACGCTAAGGCACTAAGTTTTTATCCGGACGCTAAGAGGTTAGGCTTGATATTAATACAACTTTTCTACTTCGCATTATTATGTGAAAATCCGCGAAATCTGTGGCTACAAAGGTGCATTAAAGTGTAAATAAATTCCGGGTTGGCCCATTTTATTTATTGAAAACTCCGTACGCAAAACATAATCGTAATAGGTTACAAAATCTATCCCAATGCCACCACCAACTAATAACTGATTTGATAAAGGATTTAATTTTCCGAATGAATTATCTACCACGTAACCCGCATCTATAAAAGGCCCGGCATAGAGCGAAAAAGAAAAAGTGGTAAATTTTTTCATAGCGTCAATTGGCAAACGATACGTTTTCGGTTTTATAATCTGATAGCGGATATTGCTTTTCATCAATCCGTAATTCTGCCCGTCAACCACATAATATTCGTAACCCCGCACCAATTCGGTAAAGCCCAGGGCACGGTTAAAATAATACATGGGCACATATTGCGGCATAAATCTTCCTTTAACCGAGTTCATCATGTACCAACGGTTTCCCATTTTAAAATGATGTTTAAAGCTTGCAAAGGCGTAAAAATTATTGGGCGTTTCATTCTGCAAAACTCCAACGCCATCTTTTACCAATGCCAAATCAAACACGTGGCCTTTTAAAGCATAAGGTTTATAATCGCGTGTGTCGTAAGAAAAGCGGTATTGCAAACTGAAATATTGAACAAAAGTTTGTTTCGATGAAAAATAATTATCATTTAAATTAGTTACCGTGTCGTTAATTGAGCTTGATTTCAAAAAAACTTCAAAACTATTGCGCCCGTATATTTTGTGCCTGTAAGTTATTCCCAATTTCGCCTCGCTTTCTGTACGTACGTAGCCTGTATTATTCGTAAAATATACCAAACCATTGTCAGCCGTTTTGTACCAAATCTGGTTGTTTCGGTAAAAATTAAATCCTGCCGTTAGCCCCACTGTTTTCTTTTTATTGATATACGGAATTCTGTAACCCGCACCATATTGCTCGGTATATCCCTTACGCGCAACAAGGGTAAGTGTTTGGTTCAACCCCAATATATTATACAGTGTAAAACCAATTCCGTAATTCAAACGGTTTAAATTATGATTTTCCTGATCCCACCAGGCATTAAAATTTCTATCCTGTATTTGTAAAATTAAACTCGGCCAGAAATACCAGCGTTCATGCACGCTGATTAAAATACTCACACGCCGCGATGCTGCATCAATCGTATACGAAACCGTATCATGCACAAAAAGCGAAGTGTTCATTAAATTTTGCTGCGAGCGCAAACATTTTTCTTTCAGCTCAATTTCAGTAAGCGAGTCATTAACACGAAAATTAATTTCGCGCATAATAATGCCATGTCTTGTTTTTTTATTTCCTTTAATGATAATTGAGTCTACAACAAATTTCGGCGGCGGAACAATGTTATTTTGCGAAATTAGTTTTGTGCCGTATAAAAAAAGAACGCTCCACAAAAACAATTTATATGTTAAGGAAGCGCATAAATTCATCAAAGCGGGTTTTTAAATCATCTTCGTAACCAGCCTGGTGGTACGAGGCTTTTACGGTATAGTTGTAGCGGTTAAATGTTTGCAGTATGCGGCTTAATTCTTCACGGTTAATTTTCAATGTAACTTCAATTTTATTGCTGTCGGGTGTAGAAGTAACATAGCAACTCAAAATTTTCGCGTCGTTGCCCTCTACAATACTCGCAATTTGCGTAAGCGAGTAATCGTTTTTATTTAATTCCAATTCAATGATCCCGCCTTGCTCCATTACTGAAGTAAATCCGGCAATTTTATCGAGCACACTTTTTTGGGTCACACTGCCCATGTAATTATCGTTATCGTCCAATACCGGAATTAAAGTAAGGTGCATGCCGCTCATTAATTTAAGCGCGTCAAAGGCGTGTTGCTGCGGATGTATAATGGGGCGCAGGTAACGAAACTGGTGGTCGCCAATTTTTCCGTGATTATCCTGCAGGGCCATTAAATCACTTTCAGAAACAATTCCTGCCAATGACTTATGCGATAAAACAGGCAGGTGTTCTACTTTAAATTCTTCCATCCAGTCAAGGGCCTGCTCAATGGTATCGGCGGGTTTCAGCGCTGGAATATCGTGTGTTATTAAATCGGCTATCAGCATGTATTTTACAAAAGTGCTTATTTTTTTTGGATTTTCTTAATTGGTCTTTTCACGAGTTTTTTGTATATCGTATTTCGGATTTTTATTGGTTGGGCGTTCCCCGGCATTGGTGATGTTCTTTCAATGAGTTATTTTGGGCGGGGCGGGCTTTCGCAAGTCGCTTTTTTTGAAAACAACATTATGTAAATCTTAATAAGATCATCTTTTTCAGTGGCATCTGCGTTTTATTTCTTTTTTATCCATTTCAAAAAAGAGCTCCAACACCGTTGCTCAATCCCTAACGCCGGTTCTCCGGATATAACGTTTCACAAAATAGATTCTTATTCCGGTTTGAAAAAATTATATTTGCGCTATGTTATTTGCCGACGTAGCCGCACCCGATAGTATTAAAACCCGCCTCACTGAATTAGCGGGTAACGGACGCGTTGCTCATGCCCTGCTCTTTTTCGGAGATGAAGGTGGTGCACAACTTCCTACCGCAATTGCCTTTGCACGTTACTTGTTTTGCGAAAACCGCACAGCAAACGACAGTTGCGGCACCTGCCCATCCTGTTTAAAAATAAATAAACTGGCACACCCCGATTTGCATTGGGTTTTTCCAATCGCATTAAGCAAAGACATTCGCAAAAGCGATGATGTGTTGCCTGAATTCCGCGAAGCATTTTTAGAGTTTCCCTACCTCGGAATTAACGATTGGTTTAACCGCCTGGATGCTGAAAATAAACAGCCTGTTATTGGTAAAGATGAAGCCAATGAAATTATCCGTAAATTAAATTATACCAGTTACGAAGGCCGCGGAAAAATTATGATTATCTGGATGCCCGAAAAAATGAACAGCGAAGCATCCAACAAACTTTTAAAAATTTTAGAAGAACCGCCAGAAGAAACTTTTTTCTTTCTGGTTTCTTCAGCTATCGAGCAATTACTGCCTACTATTCTTTCGCGTGTGCAAATGATACAGGTGCGTCATGCAAACTTAAACGAAATAACAAATGCCGTTACCAAAAATTTTCAGCTCTCCGCACAGCAGTCCGAGCAAATTGCTGTTATGTCGCAGGGCAATATTAAAGAGGCTTATTTGCTGGCCGACGATAATATACCTGCCAATATTTATTTAGAACTTTATCGCGATTTTATGCGCAGTTGCCTGCGTTTCGACCCGTTTAAAATTACCGCATGGATTGATGAAATGCAAAGCCTGGGGCGCGAAAAGCAAAAGCAATTTTTAACATATGCTTTGCAAATGTTCCGCAACAGTATTTTAATAAAACACATACCGCAACAAATAAACGGAAGTGCGGAGGAAAAAGATTTTCTGCAAAAATTTCATCCATACATTACGATGCAAAATCACGAGACATTGACGGAGGAATTCAACAAAGCTTCGTATCATGTAGAGCGTAATGCCAACACCAAAATTGTTTTTATGGATTTGGCTTTAAAAACCAACGGGCTTTTAAATAACCGATAAGAGTACTGGTAAAAAATTCAAAGCCACAGATTTCACAGATAATGCAAATCACAGCAGATAGGAATTGTTTTCTGTACAAATAAAAAATCCGCGTAATCTGTGTTGCCGATAGCTATCGGGACTGTAATGAATTTTTCATTACTTTTGCTCAACAAAAAATCAAATTATGGGAAAAGGAGATAAAAGATCGAAGCGCGGTAAAATTCACATAGGCAGCCATGGCGTAAAACGTAAGCGTAAAGTGTCTAAAAAAACTACGGCAAAAAGAGCAGGCAAAAAAACTGCTAAAAAAGCTAAGTAATTTTTACCTCAACAAGCAGAGTGCCATCCTTAAAAGATGGCATTTTTGTTTTATCTTTGTCTGACATGAAAAGATGCCCGGCTTACATATTTCTATTCGTATTTGTGTTTTCCGGATTTCTTGCTCATGCACAAGCCCCTTCGGCAGACGCAGGCCCTTACCAGGTATTTTGCAGCAGCGGGCCAGTAGGCGTAACATTAGGCGGCGCGCCAACAGCTTCGGGAGGTATATCGCCTTACACTTATCAATGGCAGCCTTCGGTTTCTTTAAATAATGCACAAGCGGCTAATCCATTAGCTACCGTAACTGTCACCACAACTTTCACCGTAACTGTTACAGGCTCTAACGGAGAATCGGCAAAAGATACTGTTACTATACGTTTGTATAATTACGGCATTGACGCGGGCAGAGATACTATTATTAAACAAGGACAGACCATTACTTTGCATGGGCACGCCAATGGTGCCACCCATGTTAACTGGGAGCCTTCAAATTATAATATTTACAATCAAAACTCTTTAAATCCCGATGTATTTCCGGGTGTTACAATTACGTATACTTTTTCTGCTGTGTATCCGGGTGGATGCGTTCTATATGATTATGTAACCGTTACTGTTATACCGGGCAGTGATTTGTTTTTTTTCAATACTTTTTCTCCTAACGGGGATGGCGCCAATGATTACTTTTACATCGGCAATATTGAAAAATATCCCAATAATGTTTTAGAAATTTATAACCGTTACGGGCAAAAAGTTTTCAGTAAAACACCTTACCAAAATGATTGGGACGGAAAGTATCTGAACAACGAACTTCCGGCCGGGACTTACTTTTACATTTTAGATACAAAAACCGACAGCGGCGGCAAACATCACGGGCAGGTTAATATTATTCGGTAGAATAATCTTTGTAAATTTTTCATGAAAGTTTTTTTACTTATTTCTACTTTCATTTTTTCCTTTTGCATAGAAGACTAAATAATCGTCCTTCCCAGCAATTTATTGGCACGGCTTTTTAAAGCATCGAGTTTCTGAATAGAAATTAAAAGATTTTGAACTTCCTCGTCCCCGTTAGCGGTTTTTAATTTTTCTTTTTCGTCGCGGAGTAATTTTTGCAAACGTTTTTCTTTGTAGATATATAAATCGTGGTCGACGGTCTTTTTTAAATTATCCGTTTCATGGCCTATATAAATATTGTGGCGTTCCTTCCATCTTTCACTTAAGGTATGGTTGCTTGCGATTAAATTAATTGCTGTTGTAGAAATATTCGGGTTGTTGTGATTGGTAAAATACTGCGCATTGGGCAAAATTCCCTCTTTCATTTGTAAAATAAACTCGTACAAAAACATTTGATACACGGGGTCCATGAACGAAAGTTCGTCGTGCATTAATTCGTTAAGCACATATTCTGCAATAGAAATTTCCATTACTCCTTCTTCGCCCTCGTTATCAATATGAGTTACCTCAATCAGTTTATTCCCGTAATTAAGCAAAAGCCGTACTAAATTTTTCTCCTGCTCACCGAAAGGATTTAAATCGGCCTCGAGTAATTTTTCTAATTCGTCTTTTACTCCTGCATTGGTTTTCGAGTTAGAATTTTTCTCTTCCGGATTTTTTACCGATTGATGCTCCATGCTTCCCTTACTTTGCTTTTTCATGCGAATATTCTTCACCTGAAAAACCAAGGTTTGTTCATCTGTATGCAAAATATTACTGCATGCGGTAATGTATTCGTTACGGGTAATTGCATCAGGTACAATAGCAATACTCTCAATAATTTCTTTTATCAGTGCTGCTTTTTGAGTTGGATTGTTTTTTGCTTCCTCAAAAAGTAAATTGGTTTTGAATTTTATAAAATCAAGCGAGTTCTTTTTAATAAACTCCTTCATCTCATCGCTGCTGTGTTTTTTAGAATAGGAATCGGGGTCATCTCCGTCGGGGAACAACAAAACTTTTACGTTCATTCCTTCTTCCAGGATCAAATCAATCCCGCGAAAGCTTGCTTTTATTCCGGCAAAATCACCATCGTATAAAATGGTAATGTTATTGGTAAAACGATGTATTAATTTTATTTGCTCAACGGTTAACGAAGTTCCTGAAGAGGAAACCACATTCTCAATTCCCGATTGATGCATTGAAATTACATCAGTGTATCCTTCAACCAAAAAGCAATTGTCTTCGTGCACAATTTGTTTTTTGGCAAAATACAATCCGTATAAAACTTTACTCTTATCGTAAATATCGCTTTGCGGTGAGTTTACATATTTGGCAGATTTTTTATCGTTGTTTAAAATCCTTCCTCCAAAACCAATCGGGCGGCCCGTTACATTGTGAATAGGAAAAATTACACGCCCGCTGTAACGGTCAAATAAATGATCTATTTTTATTTCTCCTTCTTCGGGTTTGTAACGATCGGATAAAATGCTTAAACCTGTTTTTACTAAATAGTCGGCTTTGTATCCTCCGTGTAAAGCGGCTTTGGTAAATGCTTTTCTTTCTTCAGATGAAAAACCTAATTGGAACTTTTTAATCGTCTCATCGGTAAAACCTCTTTCGCGGAAATAACTTAAGCCCACCGACATGCCCTCATCGGTCATCCATAAATTATCACTGAAATGTTTTTGCGCGAATGAACTGACTATGAATAAACTTTCTCTTTCGTTTTGCAGAGCCTGTTCTTCGGGAGTAATTTCTTTCTCTACAACTTCTATATTATACTTTTTTGCAAGATACTTGAGAGCCTCCGGATAGGTCATACTCTCATGCTCCATAATAAAATTCACAGAGTTCCCTGCTTTACCACAACCAAAGCATTTGTAAATTCCCTTTGCGGGAGAAACTGTAAACGAAGGTGTTTTCTCTCCGTGAAACGGACAAAGTCCTAATAAATTGGCGCCACGTTTTTTTAAAACAATAAAATCGCCCACCACCTCCTCTACTCGAGCGGCTTCAACAATTTTATCTATGGTATCTTTTGGAATCAAGGGGTATCAAAATTAACATTAAGCGGCCCTTTCCCTTGAAATGTGTAAAAGTTTTTTTTGTTGATAACCTGAGTGTTCGTCATTGCGAGAAGGCTGTTGGCAACGAAGCAATTTGTTATAGTATAATTATTTGCTGTTATAAGCATTCATTGTTTGTTGTAAGCCGGCAAATACAAACATTTTTACGGCTTCGGCAGCTGTTTTTACGCGTTCAGGCACGAGCTTTCTTTCTTCTTCATCCCATTTGCCCAATACATAATCCACCTGCTTTCCTTTACCGAAAACATTAGCAATACCAAAACGTAAACGCGCATAATTTTGAGTTCCTAAAGTAGCCTGTATATCTTTCAGTCCGTTATGCCCGCCATCACTCCCTTTAGGATGAATACGTATCTGTCCGAACGGAAAAGCCAATTCATCCACCAATACCAATAAATTTTCGGGTTTAATTTTTTCGGTCTGCAGCCAATAATTTATTGCCTTACCGCTCAGATTCATGTAAGTGGTCGGCTTAATTAAAATGATTTGTTTGCCCTTGTATTTAAATTCCGCTACACTTGCCAGCCGGTCGTTACGAAAAAGTACTCCCGCATCATTAGCCAGATAATCAGCAATTTCAAACCCTGCGTTATGGCGTGTGCCGGCGTATTCTTCCCCTATATTTCCCAAACCGGCTATTAAAAACTTACTCATTTACAGCTACGAATTACAATAGCAGCCGTACGAATATACGAATAATAAAAATTGCTGTTTTTAGCTTAAAACTGCTATTTTTGCTTCTTACCAAACTTTCAGGTATGAGAACAGTAGAATTCCGTGAAGCCTTACGCGAAGCCATGAGCGAAGAAATGCGCAAGGATGAAAAAATCCTATTAATGGGCGAAGAAGTTGCCGAATACAACGGCGCCTACAAAGTAAGTAAAGGCATGTTGGCCGAATTCGGGGCAAAACGCATTATTGATACTCCTATTGCCGAGCTTGGTTTTGCAGGAATCGGTGTTGGAGCCGCGATGAACGGCTTACGCCCCATTATTGAATTCATGACTTTTAATTTCTCTTTGGTTGCTATTGACCAGGTTATAAACTCTGCCGCAAAAATTTACAGTATGAGCGGCGGACAATACAGTTGCCCCATTGTATTTCGCGGGCCAACTGCTTCTGCCGGACAATTAGGCGCGCAGCACTCGCAAGCTTTTGAAAACTGGTACGCAAACTGCCCGGGGTTAAAAGTAGTTGTGCCTTCTAATCCATACGATGCAAAAGGATTATTAAAATCTTCTATCCGCGATAACGACCCGGTGATTTTTATGGAGAGCGAGCAGATGTATGGTGATAAAGGAGAAATTCCCGAGGGAGAATATATTATTCCCATTGGAGTTTCGGATATAAAACGCGCAGGGACGGATGTTACTATTGCTACCTTCGGAAAAATTACCAAAGTAGCTTTAAAGGCTGCCGAAGAATTAGCTAAAGAAGGTATCAGTTGCGAGGTAATTGATTTACGTTCTGTGCGCCCGATTGATTACGATGCTATCATTAACTCTGTTAAAAAAACAAACCGTTTGGTAATTGTGGAAGAAGCCTGGCCACTGGCAAGTATATCTTCAGAGATTACTTACATGGTTCAAAAAATGGCTTTCGATTATTTAGATGCTCCTATTCGCCGCATCACAAACGCCGATGTACCCTTGCCATACGCGCCCACTTTAATTGATGTGGCGTTGCCTAACATCATTAAAACGGTTAAGGCCGTGAAAGAGGTAATGTACCGCGCTTAGAACTTTAATTCTGCCGTAATTTTATTCTGTTAACACTTTTACTAAGTGGTAATTTTAATTACCTTTACCTGTTGTTCCACCTATGAATAAAATTTTATTCAATACACTTTTTAAAACTTCTTTATTTTTTGTTGCGGCATTTTTAATATGCTCTTGCGGCAACAAACCTATGGCAGAAAGTAATTCCGAAACTCCTGCCATTGCGGATACAACAAATAAAAGCACAATTTCTCTTTTCGGCTGCAAACCTGTTTTATTAAAAGGAAAAGTTATAGAAGCCGGTGCGCCTAAAGTTGTAAAAGCAGGTTCTCCGGCCGTAACTGCCGGTTTTAACAACGTACACGCGTTAGGGAAATTAAAAGTAGTGGAAAAAGCAACCGGTACAATTATAAACATTGATAGCATCAGGCCGAAAACTGTAAAAGCCAGTCCAAAAATTATTCCTTGCCTTCCCGCTAAAACAACTGCGGCGCTCTCGCCCGCCATGCGTGAGCAAAACCCGATCGGCTTTAAATTTTTTGATATTGCTCAGGGGTTGAGTTCTTCTTACATATCCTGCATGTTGCAGGATAAAAACGGAAACATTTGGTTTGGCACAAAAGGCGGAGGTGTTTGTAAATACGACGGTACTGATTTTATGAATTATACAGAGAAGCAAGGTTTGCCCAACAACTTTGTGGTAAGTATTGTAGAGGATAAAAACGGAAATCTTTGGTTCGGCACTGATGGCGGCGGCGCTTGCAAATACGACGGAGAAAACCTTACCGTGTTTACCGAAAAGGAAGGGCTGATAAATAACGCTGTGTGGAGCATGCTCTGCGATAAAGAAAATAACATGTGGTTTGGTACAGCGGGCGGCGGCATGTGCAAATACAACGGAACTGATTTTACCTGGTATAACAAAGACAATGGCTTTGCTAGTAATTACGTAATAAGCTTTACGCAAGATCGAAAAGGAAATATCTGGATGGGTACTTATGGTGACGGGCTTTATAAATACGACGGAAAAAACTTTACAACGTTTACAGAAGAGGACGGATTAAGCAGCGGGATTATAACTTCCTTAATAGAAGATAAAACCGGAAACATATGGATGGGCAGCGACGGCGGCGGTGTTTGTCGTTTTAACGGAAACAGCTTTACTCATTATACCGAAGAGTCAGGACTTACAAGTAATTCCGTAAACTCCGTAATAGAAGATAAAAACGGGCATATCTGGGTTGGTACAAACGGAAAAGGAATTTGTAAATATGATGGCAGTAATTTTACCTGCTTCACAGAATACGAAGGGCTGAGTGGAAGCTCTATCTTATGTTTGTTACAGGACAGTAACGAAGATTTGTGGTTTGGTACCGATGGGCATGGCGTTACTAAATACGATCGAAGTTGTTTTACACATTACACCAAAAAAGAAGGTTTAAGCAATAACGCGGTTTACAGAACTTATGAAGACCATCAACACAATCTATGGTTCGGAACCAATGGCGGTGGCGTTTGTAAATACGACGGAGAAAATTATTATTGCTTTACCAATAAAGAAGGTTTAAACAACAACCGTATCTGGAGCATTTTAGAAGACAACGAACACAATATGTGGTTTGGTACAAATGGTGACGGTGTTTGCAAGTACGACGGAAAAAATTTATACCAATATACCGAAGAGCAGGGTTTAAGCGGCAACCAGGTTTATTGCATGATGGAAGATTGCCGGAAAAATATTTGGTTCGGTACAAACAGCGGTGGTGTTTGCATGTTTGACGGAAAAAGTTTTATACACTTTACGAAAGAAGAAGGTTTTGGCAGCGACATTGTTTATTCTATTTTAGAAGATGCCGATAAAAATATCTGGTTCGGCACCGATGGAGGTGGAGCAATTAAGTTTGACGGAAAAAATTTTACTCCTTATACAAAAAAAGAGGGCCTTTCAAGCAACACAGTATACAGCATTATGCAGGATAATTACCACAATCTTTGGTTTGGTACCGATGAAGGGGGTGTTTGCCGGTTTGACGGAAAAAAATTTATTAATTATACCGAAAAAAACGGACTGAGTAATAATCGCGTGTGGAGTATTCTGCAGGATATGCACGGCAGCATTTGGCTGGGAACAGAGAACGGGCTTACCAAAATGAATCTTCGGAAAAATAAAGAAGCACCCGAATTTACTATTTACGATTTAAGCGATGGCTTTTTAGGAAACGACGCTTTGCAAAATTCTGTTTTAGAAGACAGCAAAGGTTATATCTGGTGGGGAACAGGCAAAATGCTAACGCGGTATGATCCTTCGCAGGATATTCCGGATGACAAAGCGCCTATCATGCACCTTAAAAATGTTAAACTACATTTTGAAGATGTGGCTTGGGCGGGGCTATCACATTCAGGAGGAGAAGGAACTTCAGGCGGAAAATATTCCGGTATAGAATACAACGCTTTAAGTAAATGGTATCCCATTCCCGAAAAACTTTCGTTGCCACATAATCAAAACCACCTTACTTTTAATTATGTGGGTATAAATTTTAAGAGCCAGAATAAAATTTTGTACCGTTACCAATTAGAAGGGCTTGAAGAAAGATGGACGCCGCCCAGTGCAAAAACAGAGGCTGTGTACGGTAACTTGCCCGCGGGGAATTTTACTTTCAGAGTAAAAGCGATTAACAAAGACGGAGTTTGGAGTGAAGCTTTCGCATACAGTTTCTCTATTCGTCCGCCCTGGTGGCAAACCTGGTGGTTCCGCATTTTGGCCGCTGTTTTATTTATTACGGGTAGCATCGGATTCTTCCGGTATCGCACCGCTGCGTTACGCCAAAGACAAAAAGAACTTGAAGAAACTGTTTTGGAACGAACTGCCGAGGTTGTCCAACAAAAAGAATTAGTAGAAGAAAAACAAAAAGAAATTGTTGACAGCATTAATTACGCCAAAAGAATTCAATTAAGCATTTTACCTCCACGCGATGAAATGAAACAAGGCTTGGGAGATTATTTTGTGCTTTATAAACCCAAAGATATTGTTAGCGGTGATTTTTACTGGATGGTTCAGGTTAAAACAAGTGATACACAAATTCCTTTAGCAGTGGTTGCGGCGGTTGATTGTACAGGCCATGGAGTTCCGGGTGCGTTGATGAGTATTATCAGTAACACGTTATTAAATCAAACCACAAAAAATCCGGATATAAATTCGCCGGCCGACGCGTTGAATTATATTAATCACGAGTTGCCAAAAAATTTAAAAGCGCAAAACAAAGGAGAAATTATCCGTGATGGAATGGATATTGTTATGTGCGCTTTTGATTTTACCAATAGAAAAATTGAATTTGCGGGGGCAAATAACTCGCTTTACGTTTTTACAAATAACGAACTGAAAGAAATAAAAGCGGACAAGCAAGCTATCAGCGGTTCCACCGACGATATTAAAAAACCATACACCAATCACAAAATGCAATTACAAAAAGGCGATGTGGTATATTTGTTTACCGACGGTTATGCCGACCAATTCGGCGGGCCCAAAGGAAAAAAATTCAAACACAAACAGCTGGAACAGATTTTAGTCGAAATTGTTCACCTGCCCATGGAGGAACAAAAACAAATCCTTGACAAACGTTTTGAAGAATGGCGCGGCAATCTGGAACAGGTTGACGATGTCACCGCAATAGGCATACGCCTGTAAGGTGGCGAGGAAATCCCGATCAATCCGTGCAAAGCAGGGAGTGTGGGGGTGGATAATGTTATTGCGATTGAAGTTTGGGTTTAATCACAGTTTTAGCTTTTAGATCCATTAATTCAAGTTTAACCCATTTAATCCGTGAGATCTGCGTAATCTGTGGCTAACCTTCTATGGAATTTGCTCCCGCTCAGCATCCAAATGTTAAAGATTGTATAATGTCCAAAAATCCCCAAATCTCGTCCAATAAATCAGGCCAAATTTCGTTATCTTTACTCTGTATTTTGTTATGAATAGTGTGCAAGGAAATATCATTCACCAAAAACTCGATGAGTTTATACGCAAGTATTACAAAAACCAGCTCATCCGTGGTTTAATTTATTCGGTTGGGTTGGTGTTGCTGTTTTTTATTAGCCTGAGCACGCTGGAATATTTTGCCGAGTTCAGCACCACTATACGCACCTTTATATTTTACAGTTTCATTCTTACAAGCGGTTATGTAATTACAAAATTCATTGTTATTCCGATTTTAAAATTAAACAGTTTTGGTTCTGTTATCTCGCATACACAAGCCGCAGAAATTATCGGAAATCATTTCAGCAATGTACAGGACAAACTGCTTAACGTTTTGCAATTACAAAATTTACAAAGCAGCGCTTTATCGGTTGAATTATTAAACGCAGGTATCAATCAGAAAATCACGGAGCTAAAACCTGTGCCATTTACCTCTGCTATCGACTTAAATGAAAACAGAAAATATTTAAAATATGCCGCCATTCCTTTGCTACTGCTGTTTTCCATTTTAATCATCGCGCCAAAAATTTTATCTACCGGAAGCAAGCGCCTCATTAATCACGGAACTTATTTTGAAAAAGAGGCGCCCTTCACTTTCCGTATAGAAAATAAAGAATTGAAGGCCGTGCAGCAGCAGAATTTCACTTTAAAAATAAGAATTGTCGGCGACCAGGTTCCTGCAGAAAGTTTTATAGTTATTAACGGAAACGAATTTAAACTGGATAAAGAAAATGCTTCTATGTTTACTTACACTTTTAAAAATGTACAAAAGGACGTTGATTTTAATTTAATGGGCGGAGGTTTTTCTTCTAAAGAATATAAATTAACTGCCCTGCCCAAACCAATTTTACTCGGCTTTGAAGCACAATTAAAATATCCGGCTTACCTCAACCGAAAAGACGAAGTTGTAACAAACACCGGTGATATGCTGGTTCCGCAGGGCACAAAAATTACCTGGACCTTCAACACCAAAAACAGCGAGGGCGTTGCTTTACATTTTTCGGATTCTTCTTTAAATCTTACACCGATTGCCGAAAATAAATTTTCCTTTTCGCGCCGCTTTATGCAGAACGCAGCATACAGTATAAACACGCAAAACAAATTTGTGCCTAAGGCCGATTCTGTAAATTATTCCATCAACGTTATTCCGGATGCTTTTCCGGTTGTAGAATTAAACGAAAGGCGTGATTCTTTAAAGCCAAACAATATTTATTTTTCGGGATTGATAAAAGATGATTACGGGTTTAACCGATTTAATTTTCATTACAAAGTTTATTCGAGCGACACTAACGGAAAAGCTTTTGAAAAAGCTGAGGAATTTAATATGCCTTTACAAAAAGGTCAGCTTACACAGCCATTTGTGCACTACATAGACCTCTCTCGTTTTGAATTAAAAGCGGGCGATAAAATTGAATATTATTTTGAAGTGTGGGATAACGACGGAGTGAATGGTTCTAAATCAGCGCGCAGTAATATCATGCAGTTTAAAGCGCCCACACTGGAGGAACTGGACAAGAATACGCAGAAGAACAACAATAAGATAAAAGACGATTTGGAAGAAAGCCTTAAAAAAGCCAAGGAGTTGCAAAAAGATATTTCTGACCTCAACAAAAAAATGCTTGAGAAGAAACAATTGGGTTGGGAAGACAAAAAGAAACTGGAAAATCTTTTAGAAAAACAAAAAGAGCTGGAAAAAAAAGTAGAGCAAACCAAAGACGCCAACCAGCAAAACAACGAGGAACAAAATAAATATAAGCAGCAGGACGAAAATATTTTAGAAAAACAAAAAGAACTGGAAAAGCTTTTCGAAAACATGATGAACCCTGAGATGAAGAAGCTTTTTGCCGAGCTTCAGAAACTCATGGAGAAAATGGATAAAACCAAAGTACAGGAAACTTTAGAAAAATTAAAATTAAGCGATAAAGATATTGAAAAAGAATTGGATCGCACTTTAGAGCAGTTCAAACAAATGGAAGTGCAGAACAAAATGGAAGATGTGGCCAGGAAGTTAGATGAGCTTGCAAAAAAACAGGAAGAGCTTTCCAAACAAACCAATCCCGAAAAAAATCAGGATAAAAAAGCGGATGATAAATCGCAGGAAAATAAAAATTCGGAGAACAAGAACCCCGAAAATAAAAACCCTGATAACAAAAACCAGGAAAATAAGAATCCTGATAACAAAACTCCTGACAATAAAAATAACGAGCAAAAAAATACCGAACAAAAAGCTCAGGATCAAAAATTAAACAAAGAACAATTACAACAAAAACAGGAAGAGCTTACAAAAAAATTCGATGAGATTAAAAAAGAAATGCAGGAGATGAAAGACCTGAACCAGAAACTCGAAGAGCAATTACCTGTGCCCGATACTAAACAAAGTGAACAAAAAGCAAGTGAGCAACAACAAAATGCTTCTCAGCAATTACAAAAAAACAATAAAAAGAATGCTTCGAAATCACAAAAAGAAGCCGCTCAGGAAATGGAAAAAATGAGTGAGCAGATGGAGCAGGCTTCGCAGGATCAGGAGCAACAACAACAGGAAGAAGACATGCAGTCCATCCGCCAGATATTGGAAAACTTACTGCGCGTTTCATTCGACCAGGAAGAATTGGCAAAAGAAGTTCAGCTTACAAAAACTTCAAATCCGCGTTATACCAATCTTGCCAAAAAACAAAAACAATTGCAAGATGATAGTAAAATGATTGAAGATAGTTTATTAGCCCTTAGCAAACGCAACCCGAAAGTTTCCGCAAGTATTAATCGCGAAATAACCGCCATACAATCAAACATGCAAAAAGCTATTAACGCTTTTGAAGAACGCAACACGTCTGAAGCGCAAATGCGTGGTCAAACTGCTATGACTTCGATAAACAACCTCGCGCTTATGCTGAACGAAAGTCTTGAGCAAATGCGAAAAGAAGAACAAGAAGGGCAGAAAAAAAAGAAAGGAAGTAAATCGGGAAAAGGAAATTGTAAAAAACCAGGCAGCAGCGCGGGCGAAGGAAAAAAACCAAGCATGGCCAGTATGCGGCAAATGCAGGAGCAATTGAATAAACAAATTGAACAAATGAAAAAAATCCTTGAACAGCAAGGTAAACAACAGGGTGGTAAAAAACCGGGCGATAAACCGGGGCAACAAAAGGGCGGTTCAAATCCTTACGGAAATATTCCTGGTACCAGCGAGAGTTTGGCAAAAATGGCTGCTGAGCAGGAGGCTATTCGCAAAGCCGTGCAAGAAGCGCTGCAAAAAATGCAGAAGAACGGTGGCAAACAGCCCGGCGGCGATATTTTAAATAAGATGGAAGAAACCGAGGCTGACCTCGTAAACAAAGCCATCACTCAGGAGACTTTAAAACGTCAACAGGAAATTATGACCCGTATGTTGGAAAGCGAAAAAGCGCAGCGGGAACAGGAACAGGACGAGCAACGAAAGAGTAATGAAGCCAAACAGGAGAATTATACTAATCCCGCTCTATTCTTAGAATACCAAAAGTTGAAGGAACAGGAAACCGAGCTTTTAAAAACCATGCCGCCAAGCCTTACCCCCTATTACCGGGGCAAGGTGAATCAGTATTTTAACTCATTTGTAAAATAATAATGTTTTTTGAAACCTTTTGGTTATTCGGGCGTATAAATACTGTTTTTAAGCAATTAATGAGTCAACATACTGAAAATCAAGTGAAAATTACAAAGCAAAATAATCCGGAAGGAATTGTTGAACGTATGGTAGTTGGTCTTTGCGAGAAAATGAACATCAAAGAAGAGAGGTTTGGCAACATTTTATTAGCCATTACCGAAGCTGTTGACAACGCCATTGAGCACGGTAATAAGAACCACCCAGACAAAGCAGTTGAACTCAGTTATAAAACTTCACCAGAGGGAGTAACTGTTACTGTAGCGGATCAGGGTCAGGGATTTGACCCCAATCATGTTGCGGATCCCACACATCCCGAAAATATTTCGGATGAAGGCCGCGGGTTATTTGTTATGAAACACCTTGCCGATAAAGTTGCTTTTGAAGAAAACGGCAAAAAAGTGGTGCTTTCTTTTAACCTCAATTAATTTCTTTTTAGTAATCAGTCTTGTCACCCCGGACTTGTTTTCAGGGTTGCTTAATTGTTTGTACAAATATTGAGGATAAGCTAAGCTGAAAACAAGTTCAGCATGACCGATTATATAATAAGTTTTACCTTTGGGCTTATGGCAATTACTTTTTCCTTTTCCCAAAAAATTAAAACGCCTCCGAAAAAAGCACTGAAAGGCTGGGCAGAAAAAATTGCCCTTTCTGAAAAAAGAAAAATTAAAACGCTTGCCTATACTTTTTGCAGTGATGAGGAATTGTGGCAGATGAACAAACAATACTTAAGCCACGACACTTATACCGACATTATTACCTTTGATTACAGCGAAGAAAGTGCCATCAGCGGAGAAATTTATATCAGCGTGCAACGCGTAATAGAAAACGCTGAGAAATTAAAGATTACTTTTCAGGAAGAATTGCTACGCGTAATGGCCCACGGAATTTTGCATTTATGCGGGTATAAAGACAAAAATCCCATTCAGCAAAAACAAATGCGCAGAGCAGAAGAACGCGCTCTTAAGCTTTTTAAGGGTTTACCAAAAGCTTAAAGCCCTTACCATGTACGTTTACAATTTCAACTTTCTGATCGTGCTTTAAATATTTGCGCAACTTGGTTATGTAAACATCCATACTGCGGCTGTTGAAATAATTATCGTCGTGCCAGATTGTCTTTAATGTAAAAGCCCTGTCAACCACTTCGTTTTTATTCAGCACCAATAACCTCAGCAATTGCACTTCTTTGGTGGTAAGTTTTATTTCGTTCTCATCGCAAACAAGCATTTGCTTTTCAGTATTAAATCTATAACGTCCCAGACTGAATTCCACTTTATCATTCTCTACAGCCTGTGTTTTCATGCTGCGGCGCAAGATGGCCTGTATACGCAACATGAGTTCTTCCATGCTGAAAGGTTTGGTGATATAATCATCGCCGCCGGCATTAAATCCGTCAATCGTATCTTCCTTCATTGATTTTGCGGTAAGGAAAATAATCGGCACTTGTTTATTACTTTGCCGTATTTCTTTCGCTAATGTAAAGCCGTCTTTTAACGGCATCATTACATCCAGCAAACACAAATCATATTCCTGTTTGCAAAACAAATCATATCCTTCTTTGCCGTTTTTGGCAAGTTTAACCGCGTACCCTTTTGCTTCCAGGTATTCCTGTAATAAAATGCCGAGATTTGCGTCGTCCTCGGCTAAGAGTATTTTTACTTTTTCTGTTGTCATGGTTTTCTTTTTTTATGTTGCTATTTCTATTTTAAACGGTAAATAAACTTTAAAGATGCTTCCTTTCCCTAATTCACTTTCAACGGTAATATCTCCTCCGTGCTTATACACAATGGCCTTCACATAGCTCAGTCCGAGCCCGAACCCGCGAATATTATGCACGTTACCGGTTGATACACGATAAAATTGTTCAAACACCCGCTTTTGATTTTCCTTGCTTATACCAATTCCTTTATCCTGCACACACATCAATATGCCTTCCGAGATGTTTTCTGTACTGATAGAAATCTCCGGAATTTCCTTTGAGTACTTCAATGCGTTATCCAGCAAATTATAAACAATATTGGTAATATGCACTTTGTCGGCAAACAGCCCCGGATTTTGTGCGCCGAGAACAGCCTGTAATTGCCCGTGTTTTTGCCCTACCTGCAATTGTACTTTTTCCATTGCCGAATTTATTACTTCGTGCAAATCAAACTCGCTGCGCTTTAATTTAAAATCCCCTTTATCCAGCACCGCTGTTTGCAGAACACTTTCAACCAAAACACCCAAACGTTTGTTTTCTTCCTGAATCATTTTTACAAAGCGCGCTACTTTTTCGGGAGTTTTGCCAACACTGCTGTCACTCAACATTTCTGCGGAAAGGGCGATTGTAGAAATCGGCGTTTTAAACTCGTGTGTCATATTGCCGATGAAATCATTTTTAATCTGCGTATACCTTTTTTGTTTGTGAATCGTGTTAATGGTATAGTAAAAAGCAAGGATTAAAACGAGAATTACCAGGCCCGACATAGAGAGTGTGAGCCACAAAGTTTTCATTAAATAATTTTTTTCGTGCGGAAAGTGGATGGTTAAGTAAAGCGGCTTTACAAAAATATTGTTGGGCGACAGATTTACTTTAAAAAATTGTTTGGTAGTATCTATAGCGACCGATGAATTTTCAAATTGCTTAAAATCTGCCCGGGGTAATTCATGTACGTCGTAAATATAATCCGTAAAAATTCCTTTTTGATGTAATTCAATGCGCAACAATGAGTCAAGCAAAAGTGAATCTACATTAGGTTTGTAATCTTTATAAATATTGATGCTGACCAGTTCATCAAAAATATCATTGAACATAGCGGCGCGTTTTTCTATCAGTTCCATTTTCAGTTTTTCCAAATCGGAAGTTGTTTCCCTGAATTGCGCCGGGAAATCGGAAATACTGCGCGTAGAATCACCTTCGTATTGATGCTCTTTAATAGTGGTTGTAACAACTCCGTTAGAATCGATAGAAAGTTCTTCAAGAATTTTCACCACAATTTTATCCCGCGCGTTTTTTCCTCCAAGAGTATCCCCGGCAATAAGGCTGCTGATTGTTTTTTGCGTGGCCACCTGTTTATGAAATTTTATTTTCTTTTTTATTTTGGCAGCGGTGGTGGATTTCTCCAAATGGTATACCAGATTATCCAGCGATTCATGCACTTTACGGTTAAATTCATCTTCTTTTAACTGGATCGCATTTTTTATCCAGAACAGCTGTACCGCTATAAGCGCTATAAGCGCCATTGAAACAAGGGCTGTAATCAGTGATAAATTTTGCCGTATCATGTACTTGCAAAGTTATGGATTACAGGGGCGTTTGAGCCCGTTTAACGTTTTTTAACGCTTGGCAAAACCCTCGATAAAAGCCCCGAAACGAGCCATCAATTATCGTTTGCAAGCAATACATATTTTGTTAAATTTGCCTCTCTTAGAAAACCAACGAAACATGAAAATTTTAGTAGCCATCAGCAATGTACCGGATACAACCACCAAAATTGCTTTTTCGGATAACGATACAAAATTCAATGCACAAGGCGTGCAATTTATTATAAACCCCTATGACGAGTGGTACGCTTTGGTGCGCGCACTTGAACTGAAAGAAACAGGTAAAGCAACCGTCGTTACTTTATTTCATGTGGGGTTACCCGATAGCGAAGCTACCATCCGTAAAGGACTTGCCCTTGGTGCAGATGATGCCGTGCGTGTAAATGCGGAAGGGCCGGACGCATTTTTTGTTGCTTCAGAAATTGCCAAATATGCAAAAGAAAACAGCTACGAATTAATTTTAGTTGGCAAAGAAACCATTAACTACAATGGTTCTTCGGTAGGAGGGATGGTTGCGGGTATTTTAGATTACCCTTTTGTTTCATTGGCAACTAAATTGGAGATGAACGGCAGTGCCGCCACTGTTGAGCACGATATTGACGGCGGGACACAAGTTGTTGAATGCCCGGCACCATTGGTAATTTCCTGCGCAAAAGGAATGGCCGAACAGCGTATCCCCAACATGCGCGGTATTATGGCGGCACGTACAAAGCCTATTAAGGTTGTGGAAGCAAGCAGCGCCGCGCTTACCGGGATAAAATCATTTGCATTAACTCCCGGTCGCACTACCTGTAAATATATTGATGCGGCACATGTGGAAGAATTAGTGAGTTTGTTACATAACGAAGCAAAAGTCATATAATTAATATTGATGATTTTGGGACCAACGATTTTAAAATTTAGTCGCCGAAATAAAAAAGTTGTAAATTATAACATCGTAAATAAAAAAATATGTCAGTTTTAGTATATACAGAACTCGGAAAAGGTAAAGTAAAAAAAGCTTCTTTAGAGGCTATTAACTACGCCGCACACATTGCAGGACAAATGAACACTTCCGCAACTGCAATTGTTTTTAACGCCGACGCTTCTCAACTGGAAGAAATCGGAAAAGCCGGGGCAAAAAAAATTCTTTCGGTTAAGGGAGATCAATATAGATCACACGATGTGGTTTATTTATCATACGCCATTGAGCAGGCCGTTAAAGCGGGAGGAAGCAAGCTTATTATTACTTCGTTTGATATTACCGGCAAAGCCCTTAGCCCGCGTTTGTCCGGTAAATTAAAAGCAGGTTTAATTGCCGGCGCGGTTGATTTTCCAACGATAAACGGCAACGCACTTGAAGTAAAGAAAAATGTTTTTTCGGGAAAAGCCACCGCGGTTTGTACCATTAATTCCGATATAAAAATTATTTCTTTAATGCCTAATTCATTCCCAGTAAAAGCAGGTGAAAATGCTGCGCAGGTTGCGGACTTTGCGGTTGATTTAAGCGGAGTTTCCTCTAAAATTGTGGTTAAGGAAACCAAATCCACCGATACTGCAGGAATGATTCCATTGCCCGAAGCCGAGCTTGTTGTTTCTGCGGGCCGCGGCTTAAAAGGCCCCGAAAACTGGGGAATGATAGAAGAACTTGCGAAAGCCATCGGTGCTACTACTGCTTGTTCGCGCCCCGTTGCCGATATGCACTGGAGGCCGCATCATGAACACGTTGGGCAAACAGGAATTGCCATTCGCCCTAACTTATACATTGCTATTGGTATTTCGGGTGCCATACAACACCTTGCCGGGGTTAATGGAAGCAAGACCATTGTTGTAATTAATACAGATAAAGAGGCTCCATTCTTTAAATCGGCGGATTATGGCATCATAGGCGATGCCTTTGAGGTAATTCCGAAACTTACGGAAGCCATAAAAAAATTAAAGGCAGGCAATTAAAAAAATCGTAAATTAGTTGGCTCTGTTTGGATGAAGAAAGTACAGTTAGATATTGTCGGGTTAAGCTACAGTCAAACACAAACCGGTGCATACGCATTGGTGCTTGGCGAAGTTAACGGAAAACGTAGGTTGCCCATTATTATAGGAGCTTTTGAGGCACAGGCTATCGCTATTGAATTGGAAAAAATGACTCCAAGCCGCCCCCTTACACACGATTTATTTAAAACTTTTTCGGAAACTTTTAATGTTACTGTAAGCGAAGTGGTGATTTATAACCTGGTAGAAGGAATTTTTTACGCCAAACTTATTTGCAACGACGGCACTCAGGACCATGAGATAGATGCGCGCACCAGCGATGCCATTGCTTTGGCAGTTCGTTTTGCCTGTCCCGTGTTTACTTATGAATTTATTTTATCTACCGCCGGCATTATTTTAGAAGACGATTCTGCTGCAAGTGCGGCATCCGAATCGGAAGGTGCCGAGGAGCATGCTACCATTCGCTCGGGCAGTGATGATAACGAATATCACAACAAATCCACCGAAGAATTAAAAACCATGCTGCAACAGGCATTAGATGATGAGCAATACGAACTTGCTTCTAAAATCCGAGACGAGTTGAATAATCGCAAGCAATCGTAAATCTTTTCTTGCCCTGTTTCTATTTTAATTCTTAATCTGTATTATTTCGTTTTTACACTTTGTGGAGTAATTTTATTGTATGAAACGCAGGCAATTTGTAAAAAATTCCCTTTTAGGTTTAGCGGCAATGACTTCTTTAAAAGATTTAAAAAAACTTTCGGATACATTTCTTTCTCACGAAGGCAAAATGCCTGTGCTTTTTGTGGGGCACGGCAACCCGATGAATGCCATAGAAGAAAACGAATTCAGCAAAAAATGGCAAACGCTTGGAGCGGAACTTCCTAAATCGACTGCTATACTTTGTATCTCTGCCCATTGGGAAACGCGCGGCACTTTTGTTACCGCGATGGAAAAACCACAAACCATTCATGACTTTGGCGGCTTTCCGCAGGAATTATTTGATGTGCAATATCCTGCGCCCGGTAAACCAGAATTAGCTGAAGAAGTAAAAAATGAAATAAAAAAAACGAATGTTGGTTTAAATGAAGATTGGGGACTTGACCACGGTTGCTGGAGTGTGATTAAAAGAATGTATCCCGATGCAAAAACACCTGTACTGCAATTAAGTTTGGATTACACCAAACCCGCGCAATGGCATTATGATTTGGCAAAAGAGCTTTCCCCACTAAGAAAAAAAGGCGTTTTAATTGTCGGAAGCGGAAATATGGTACACAATTTAGGAATGGTAAACTGGCGCAACCTGAACGGGCCGGGTTACGATTGGGCAATTGAGATGAATGAAAAGTTTAAAAAATTAATTTCGGAGAATAACCATAAGGATTTGATTAATTACTCCTCTTTTGGCGCGGCAGGTAAACTTGCAATTCCAAGTCCCGAACACTATTTACCTTTACTTTACACACTTGCATTGAAAGAAGAAAAAGAAAATGTAAGTTTCTTTAATGATAAAACACTGGCCGGTTCTTTATCCATGACTTCTGTTAAAACACAATAACAGCCAGCCACAGATGGCGCAGATTGCTTTGATAACACAAATTTTTTCTAATTAAAATTGCGTTATCCGTAAAATCTGTAGATGAAATTTTTATCTTTATTAAAAAATTTCCCATGAGTAAAAAAGTCACTGGCGTTGGTGGCATATTTTTTAAATGTGCCGATCCCGAAAAAATGAAAGAATGGTACGGAAAAAATTTAGGGCTTGTTACCAATGAGTATGGTTCCACTTTTGAATTCCGTCACGGGGCTGATCCCGAAAAGAAAGGCTACCTTGCATGGAGCCCGTTTAAAAACGACACCAAATATTTTGAGCCTTCGCAAAAAGAATTTATGATTAATTACAGGGTGGAAAATATTGAAGAATTGATTGCTGAACTAAAAAAAGCGGGCGTAACAATTTGTGATGAAATTGAAACTTTTGAGTACGGGAAATTTGTGCATATCCTCGATCCGGAAAATAATAAAATAGAATTGTGGGAGCCGGTTGACGAAGTGTTTACCGGTTACTATGACGGGAAAACTACAAAGTAACTCCGTGTCATTCATAGCCCTGCTGTTTTGCGAGGAATCTTTACTAAAATATGGGAGATTCTTCGTGAGTAACTCCCTTCGGGACTCTGAATGACAAAAAATAAAAAATTATGAAAGAAGAATACTTAAAAAGCGTCAATAAAATTTTTCTGCAATACAAAGCAATTGCCGAAAAAGCAATGGAACAGGTAGAACCTTCGCAATTATTTGTTCAACCCAATGAAGACTCAAACAGTATTGCTGTTCTGGTAAAACACATGGCGGGAAATATGATTTCGCGGTGGACAGATTTTTTTACCACTGATGGAGAAAAACCCAACCGTAACCGCGACGAAGAATTTGAAAACGATATTGCTGATAAAGAACAATTAATAAAACGCTGGGAACAGGGTTGGAATGTTTTTTTGGACACACTTACCTCTATCAAACCGGAAGATTTGCTTCGTACTATTTACATTCGCGGAGAGGCTCACTCGGCAATGGAGGCGATTAATCGTCAGTTAGCACATTATTCTTATCATATCGGACAAATTGTTTACATAGCAAAAATGCTTAAGAAAACAGAATGGAATACCTTATCAATTCCTAAAAAGAAGAAGTAATTCTTATTTGGGATAATTGTATTTGTAACTTCGCATAATCGCATCAAACATCAAATCCGCAAAAATGTAGTATCCCTTAGCAGTGAAATGTACTTTGTCCTTACGTGCATAACCCGCTTTTTGCCATTTTAAAATACTTTTGTAGCCACCCATTACGCCATACATGTCCCACATAGCCGCGCTGTGTTTGTGTGTGAGTTTTTGTATGCAATACTCAACTGTATTACTTTTCTTATTTGGCTTACGTCTTTTTACATAATTATCGGTGATCGTAGTAAACAATATCGCGCAATTGGGAGACGCAGCCTTTACCCACGAAACAAGTGTATCGTAATGCGCAATATATTCATCAGGTGAAAAAAACTTATCCTGCACATCGTTTACTCCCAATGAAAAAATAACTAAATCGGGTTGTATGCCTGCTAATTGCTGTGTTAATAATTTACACCTCAACACAGATTGCGTAGACGCGCCGTTTGCTCCCAGAGCCGCATAATACATCCCGGGTTTGCTTGTATTGCGTACATCGAGGCCATACAAAACAAAATCTTTTTGAAACGTGTCTTTTTTCACAACAGAAAAACTTACCGAATCAATTTGCTTTTCCCAAACAAATTCCGAATAACCCGCACCGGGAAAATCACTGCGGGTGGCGTTTACATTATTTCCCAATGATAACTCAAAACTTTTATTAAAATTATGAAATACCTTTACCGAATTAAACGTGCGGTGATGCCTGCAGGAATCTATTTTAACACCGAATGTATTCGCGCTGTCGTTGGTTGTAGCCGTAATTCCGGCCATGCCAAAATCACCGCACATTTCTTTTGCGGTGGCGCTGCGACAACGCTTCCATTTTCCGTTTGAAAAACTTTTGTAATATGGCGGAGAATTTGTTTTTACAATTTTATACGGGAATGCAAAAAATCCGCTACCCTCTGTTTTTTTCAAGGATTGAAATTTTGTAATAAGTTCATCTCCCCAAAATCCACCTTGCACATGACTTCCTCCAATGTGGGCTATGACAATTTCCTTTTCTTTTCCCTGTAAATAATTATTGAGTTTTTTGTAAAAGTTCATCATATCAGAACTATCCTTCCCATGGTAAACGACATTTTGGCTGTAGTTAACAAACGGGTATTTCTTTTCCTGAGCACAAACAAATTGTACGCAAACACACAACACAAACAATACTTTTTTTATCATGACTTCTCTTTCCTTTTCTTCTGAATAAATAAATTATAATCATTCATAATCGCGCTGTATAACAACACGGCGATTTTTCTTGCTCCTGCGGGTGAAAAGTGTATGTAATCCGTGGCGGCAATTCCCTGGTCAACCCAACTAAGCATACTGTTTTTTCCTCCCATGCAATCGTACATATCAAAAAACGCGCTATTGGTTTGAAAAGCCGCATCGCGAATAGCATTGCGCAAATCCTCAAGTAAAGGATAGGTAACATACGTTTCTCCTTCCTTAATGCTCATGTCAGAAGGGCCCATAACCAGAATACTAATTCCCGGTAATAGTTTTTTAAGTGAATTAATTTGTGAACGTATAAAACTTCCGAAATCATCACATTGTTTTTTGGTTTTGAGGTATGGCAAAGCATTTCCACCGAATTGCAGAATAATCATTTTTGTATTGAGGTAATCGTAAAATAATTTAAGGTGACTCAAATTCATTTGATTAAAAAAAGTTCCTGAGCTCCCCCGTAAACCAAAATTATCCACCATCACGCCTCCCCCGCTCTCCAATGATAAACCATAAATGTCAGGGCTGTCCTTTCCTTCAAACTTCAATTCAAAGTTATTCGGCGACTGCGATAAATTAAATTGCATGATATTGAAATTTCCGTTTGTTGCAAGGCTATCGGATTTTTTTAACATGCCGTTTTCGAAAAATTCAATCGCCACTTTTTTTCGAGGAGCGGCGTAAAACATTTTTATTTTGTTGTATGTAGAAACTGAAGGGCCCGCGCTTGTATACGTTTTTATTTTCAGCCAGGCTTTTTTATCGCTCACCGTATCTGCAAAACCGGCAAAGCGGCAAAAGCCCGCAGCTATTCCGAAATTACGATGCGGAACACGTTTATCCACATTTGCAAAGTTTGTATAGCGGTCCCAGTTATCGCTCCAGCTTTGGCGAATGCCCGCACTCTGTGCAACAGGCATCGCTGCTATCATTCCGGGCCCGCGGCCGCTAAAATTATTTTGCAATTTTTGTCGCAGATAATCAGTTATACGATCGCCTTCAATTTGCGAATCGCCGTAATGCAAAATGCGGATTCCTTTTTCATCATTTTGCGAAGCGGCTAATGCTTCAAAAAAATTATCGAGTGAGGTTTTTAAAGAATCTTTGTATTGCAGGCTGGTAATTAACTTTATGGACGGGTCATTTACTTCAAGATATTGAATTTCTTTCTTGGCAGTTGAATCTGCTTTAGAAATTGCTTTTGTGGTATCCCTCCTCGGTTTGGTTTCCGTTAATTGATCTTCGGCATCCGCCAAGGCAAGAATTTTTGAGATGTCAGTTTTTTCTGTCTTTTTTGTATTGAAGTAAGAAGCAAGTGTTGGAAAAGAAATTTTTTGTCCCGCAATTTCAAAACCGTTTTCCGGAAAAACATAAGCAATGCCTCCAAGTGCCGCAAACACTGAAAACAAAAAAATTAAAATATGCCAGGGCTTAATATCTTTCATTTATAATTTACCTTTTTATCAATACCCTCACCCTGAACTCGTTTCAGTACGACTTCAACTATTTTGAGCTTAGCCTAATGACAAAGTATATTGTAATAATACGGGATTTAGAAAGGCCTATTTTCAGGCGAAAAGAAACTTTTTCACAGAGGGCTTTTCACAAGTTTGATAGCTAACAAGCTACAGATTTCACAGATAGCGCTGATAATACAAATTTGCGCAAAAAAATGTGTGGCATATAATTAAAAAATAAAATCTGCGCTAAACTTATAATTATTCCGCTAACCTTTTTTTTAGGTCGAGTAAATAGGTTTTTACGCGCTGAAGTTTTTCTATAGCCTCAAGATTTTTATTATGCGCTTCAACTGGTTTTTCTTTCAATTTTTCTTTAGCGCCCTGAAGGGTAAAACCTTTTTCTTTTACCAGATTGTAAATTACACGAAGGTTATCGATATCTTTTTTGGTGTAGAGGCGATTGCCCTTGTTGCTCTTGCGTGGTTTTAAAACTTCAAACTCCTTTTCCCAAAAACGAATAAGCGAGGCATTTACCTTAAACATATCCGCCACTTCGCTGATGGTAAAAAATAATTTATCCGGAGTTTCTTCCATATACCAAAGATAATACTTCTTTAACCCCCTGTTTAACAGACTTCTAACAAGTTACTAACTACGAATATATGAATTAGCCTCACCCTCACCCCCGGCGTTAAGGTTATTTTATACGGGCCGCTTCTGTTAATTTTATTACTTCAATGGCCTCCTTCACATCATGAACGCGCAGGATGTTCGCTCCATTGAGCAAAGCAATGGTGTGTAAAACAGTCGTCCCGTTAAGGGCATCAGCCGATTTTATATCGAGAATTTTGTTGACCATCGATTTTCTGGAAAGCCCGATAAGCATAGCACAATTCAGTTTCTCAAACTTTTTTAAATCGCGCAGCAAAGTAAAATTATGCCCAACTGTTTTGCCAAAACCAAAACCAACATCGGTAATAATTTGTTTTATTCCCCAAGCCTTTGCTTTTTTAATTTGCCCCTTTAAAAAATCAAAAACTTCTTTGCTTACATTTTTATATTTAGGGTTTTGCTGCATTTTTTGCGGAGTGCCCTGTATATGCATAAGCACATAAGGTAATTTTGTTTGCGCAACCACATTAAACATTTCCTTGTCAAATGTCCCGCCCGAAATATCGTTAATCATATCCGCGCCTTCTTCTGCCGCGGCGAGAGCAACCACACTTCGGTGTGTGTCCACAGAAATAAATATTCCCGGAAAAGTATTGCGCAACAACTTTAAAGCGGGTAATAGCCTTCTTAATTCCTCGTCTTCGCTCACTTCTTTTGCTCCCGGACGTGTGGAAACAGCACCTAAATCTAAAATAGTCGCTCCTTCATTAATGTATTTGTCCGCCCTCTGTAAAACGGCTTCCTGCGAGTTTAAAGTGCCTCCATCATAGAACGAATCGGGCGTAAGGTTAATGATGCCCATCACCGCGGGCCTAACAAGATTTAATACTTTGCCATTGGCGCGCAGCTTATATTTCGACTTAAAATTTGTACCTTGTGGGCTCATTTGTTATGCATATTATGAGTACTTCGCAACAATACGACTCGGTTATAAAACAATGCAAAGATATTTTTTTAAAGAAGATGCACGACTATGGCACCGCCTGGCGTGTTTTACGCGGTTCTTCGCTTACCGATCAGATTTTTATAAAGGCACAGCGCATACGGAGTATTGAGCAAAAAGGCTCGCAAAAGGTGGAGGAAGATATTTCTTCTGAGTACATCGGCATTATTAATTATTGCATTATTTCATTGATACAACATACGCTTAAAGACGATGCCCGCATGGAATTGCCGGCCGGCGAGGTTTCTGCTTTGTTTGAAAAGCACATTAAGGAAACCAAGAGCCTGATGGAAAACAAAAACCACGATTACGGCGAAGCATGGAGAGATATGCGCGTAAGCTCTTTGACCGATTTAATTTTAATGAAGATTTTGCGCGTAAAACAAATTGAAGATATGGGAGGTAAAACCCTCATCTCGGAGGGCGTTGATGCCAATTACATGGACATGATTAACTACGCCGTGTTTGCTCTCATTAAATTAAAAGAGCAGAACGGGGAGTTGAAGAAGGTGTAAGAGGAAGGAAGTTTATTCAATCGTTTTTGTAAAAAATAATGCTGAATTAAAATAATCAAACTAATGAAAAAAATAGTTTTATTTTTCACTTTGTTTGCTTCATTAAATACTTTTAATGGACAAGTATGTTTTAGTCTGCATTCAAGTTTAACAGGTGGATCGGATCCTTTTTCGGTCGCGAGTGCCGATTTTAATGGCGATGGTAAAAATGATATTGCAGTTGCAAACTATCTCTCTAATAACGTATCCGTTTTTCTGGGGACAGGGGCGGGTAATTTCGGTTCTGTAACCAATTTTACTGTTGGCACAAAACCTACATCTGTAATTGCCCACGATTTTAATGGTGATTCAAACCAAGATCTTGCTGTAGTTAATTTTGGCTCGAATACCGTTTGCATTTTGCTAGGCACTGGGAATGGAAGTTTTGGTTCCCCATCGTATTTCTCAACCGCACCAGGGCCATTTGCCGTTACTACGAACGATTTTGACGGTGATGGTAATAATGACCTGGCAGTTGTAAGTTCAAGTACCAATCAGGTATCAATATTATATGGTCTGGGCGGTGGTAGTTTTAGTACTTATACGAATTATGGGGTTGGAAATTTGCCAAAAGGCATAGTCAGCGCAGACTTCAATCAGGATGGTAAACCAGATATTGCAATAGCGAATCAGTATTCAAATAATGTTTCGGTTTTATTAAATGTCGGTACGGGATTTGGTACTGCTGCAAATTTTACTGTAGCGTCCCAGCCACTTTCAGTTACTTCAGCTGATGTTAACAATGATGGATTTAAAGATATTATCACTGCAAATTACGGATCCAATAATGTATCTCTGCTTTTGGGAACTGGCTCGGGTAGTTTTAGCGCTCCAACCAATTTTGCAGTTGGCACTCATCCGGTATCAGTTATTGTGGCTGACCTAGACGGTGATTCTAAAATGGACTTAGCGACAACAAACTCATCAACAAATAACGTTTCGGTTTTGTTGGGAACGGGTAGCGGCTCGTTTGCCTCTCCCGTTAATTTTACCGTCGGTGCATCCCCCGAGGCTCTAACAAATAATGACTTTGATGGAAATGGAATAATGGACCTGGCGACGACTAATTATTCCTCAAACGACATATCAATTTTATTGAATTGTACGGCTGTTGGTATATTTAATTTCGTCAATGCGCAAGAAATTTCTGTTTACCCAAATCCCACAAATGAAAAAATTACCGTTGAAACAAACTCAACCGACAAACAAACTTTAGAAATATATGATTTAAACGGAAGGCGTTTGATTAGTCAAACCATTAGTGAAAAGATAGCTATTGATGTTTCAACTTTAAACGAAGGTGTTTATACAATAACGATTAAAGTAGCTGACTACGTTATAAATAAAAAGTTAGTTATAATTCGTTAACAAATTACACCCATGAAAACAAAAATTCTAAAAAGTGTTTTAGTTGTCGGAACAGCAATGACACTTCTGTCATTTGATATGCCTGCAAATTGGTTTAAAGCAGGCAGCGCTCCGAAAAGTTATGACATGGGAATTGATAAAGGAAAAGGCCCTGATGGAAAAAATGCTGCTACTATAAAATCAATTGACGAACACATAAAAGGTTTCGGAACACTAATGCAGGAATCAATGCCTGACAAATTCCGCGGACATAAAATTAAGATGACGGGTTATATGAAATCAGAGGGCGTTTGGAGTTGGGCGGGGTTTTGGCTTCGTGTTGATGAGGCCGGAACAACAAACCCACTTTCTTTCGACAACATGCACGACAGGCAAATTAAAGGAACTACTGACTGGAAAAAATGTGAAATTATATTAGACGTTCCGAATAATGCGTCACTCATTGCTTACGGAGCTTTACTTGATGGTGTCGGACAAATTTGGTTCGCAAATATTTCTTTTGAAATTGTAGACAATACTGTTAAATCAACAGCACAAAATAATTATGGGCAATCCGTAATTGTAAACGAACCTACAAATCTTGATTTTAGTAAGTAGTTTCGCTACTCAATACTAATCTTCCTAGAAATTACTTTTCCGTCGATAGTAATGTTTACTATGTACATTCCCGGCTGGTAAACAATTTTTTGGGCTATGCTTAATTTTGTTTCTCCGCCACTGTATTGTTTTGTGGAAATTGTTTCAATTGTTCTTCCCAATAAATCAGTTACCGCAATACTCATCTCGTGTTTCTCGATGAAATTAAAAGCAAGCGTTACATTACTTGATGCGGGGTTCGGATAAATTTCTAATTGAGGTTCTTTGTTAAAATTTGCAATACCTACAGATGCATCAAAAAGATTATTACCAAAGATAATAAATACCATCCCCATTACTTTAATATTTACAATACTATGAAGGGTTTTACTGAATTATTTTCTACATTTATCATCATGAAAAAAGCCGATTTAATAAAAATGCCAGCTTACTTCGACCGTTACATTAACCTGGTGGAAGATATCGACGTAATTACCGCTTTACAAAAATACGGCCCCGACTTTTTTGAAAAAGAAAAAACAAATTTTGAAAAACTGGGCGATAAAGTTTACGCCCCGGGTAAATGGACCATCAAAGATATTTTGCAACACATTATAGATGCTGAAAGAGTTTTTGCTTACCGCGCATTACGTTTTGCGCGCAATGATAAAACGGAGCTGCACAGCTTTGATGAAAATTCTTTTGCAGACAATGCCAATACCAAAAAAAGAACTGCTTTTGGATTACTGGAAGAGTTCGATAATTTACGTGGCGCAAATATTTTATTCTTTAAAAGTTTAGATGTGGAAACAATGTTCCGTGAGGGAATTGCTTCGGGAGATAAAATTTCTGTACTTGCTCTTGGATTTACCATGTGCGGACACCCGATACACCACATGAACGTGATAAAAGAAAGATATTATCCCCTTATGTAAAAATTATTTTTTCTGTTGAGCCAACCATTCTTTTAACTGGCTTTTATCACCGGCCTGTATAAGTGACTCGATTATTTTTGTACGCTCAACACCATTGTTGCCTTTACAATATTGGTAAATTTCATTCACTGTATATTCTTCACAAAATTTCCCGTCCTTGGCCTTATCTTTATTCTGAATAGCCGCCTTCAGCCAATATCCGAAATACATCGAGAGAAGGCTTCCGTTCTTTTTAAAAAGTTTAACAACATACGACTCAACGCCAATGGTAACAAAAGGAGTTTTCGTTCCGTACTCATACAAAAAACGATTGCAGTACACGCGGTTGTTATGCGCCTGGTCAACACGATTTATAGAAAGAAAATCGACACATTCAAGCACGGTTTTTTCATGTTTTATAAAATCCGAATCGCTTTTCAGTTGAATTTTTTCAAGGTATTCGAAATCCTGGCTGTAAACGGAAATGTTCGCAATGCACAGAAATAAAAAAAACAGGAGTACTTTTTTCATAATAGAATTTTAAATCCGGGCAGGATTGTGTAAAATTGATTTGCGAAAAATTTATTTCAACAACTCTCTTGCAATAACTAATTTCTGAATTTCGCTGGTTCCTTCGCCAATAGTACAAAGTTTTGAGTCGCGGTAATATTTTTCTGCAGGAAAATCTTTTGTATATCCATAACCGCCGAATATTTGTACCGCTTCGTTAGAAACGCGCACACAAACTTCCGATGCGTAGTATTTTGCAAAAGCGCTTTCCTTCGTCACTTTTTCTCCACGGTTTTTCAAATCTGCTGCCTGGAAAGTAAGTAATTCTGCCGCTTCAATTTCAGTTGCCATATCAGCAATCTTAAACGCAATGCCCTGAAAATGCGAAATTGGTTTGCCGAACTGCTGGCGCTCTTTAGAATATTTTACAGAAGCTTCAAGCGCTCCTTTTGCAATTCCCAATGATAAAGCAGCAATAGAAATACGCCCGCCATCCAACACTTTCATGGCTTGTATAAATCCCTCGCCTTCTTTTCCTAACATTTGACTTTTATGAACTTTGCAATCAGTAAAAACAAGTTCCGCTGTTTCACTGGCACGCATGCCTAATTTATTTTCTTTTTTTCCGGGTTTAAATCCCGGTGTTCCTTTTTCGATAATGAACGCGGTCATTCCGTGACTATCGCCTTTTTCGCCTGTGCGTACAATTACAACAGCAACATCTCCGCTGATTGCGTGTGTAATAAAATTTTTGCTTCCGTTAATAATGTAGTGGTCGCCATCTTTTTTTGCAACGGTATTCATTCCGCCCGCATCAGAGCCTGTACCTGTTTCGGTTAAGCCCCAGGCGCCGATCCATTCGGCGGTAGCTAATTTTGGTAAGTATTTTTTCTTTTGTTCTTCGTTCCCGAAAGCTAAAATGTGGCCCGTGCAAAGGGAATTATGTGCCGCAACAGATAAACCGATAGATCCGCAAATTTTTGCAATTTCTGAAATAACGGTAACATATTCCAAATATCCGAAACCTGAACCGCCGTGTTCGGCTGGAACCAAAACGCCCATTAAACCAAGTTCTCCTAATTTTTTAAATACTTCAACGGGGAAATGTTGCGACTCATCCCATTCCATCATTTTCGGAAGAATGTTATCCTTACCGAATTTACGAATCATGTCGGCAATCATAATCTGATTTTCGCTCAATGCGAAGTTCATGCCGGTTGCCTGTTCTGCTAATACTGAATGAGACATTGTATGTTATTTGTATGAGTTAGTAATTTTTGTTTTCCGTTTAAAAAGCCAAGCTCTACTACAAATGTAAAACTTGTTACGTTAGCGCCGCATTTTTTAACTAATTCGGCGGCGGCGCAGGCTGTACCGCCTGTTGCCAGTAAATCATCATGGATAAGCACATCCCAGCCTTTTAGCAGCGAATCCTCGTGCATTTCGATGACAGCCGAACCGTATTCAAGGCTATATTCTTGACTGATAGTTTTATAAGGGAGTTTCCCCGCTTTGCGCACCATCACAAAAGGTACACTTAGTTTTTGGGCCATCAGCATCCCGAACAAAAAACCGCGGCTTTCTATTCCTATAATCGCGTCCGGCTTTTTTTGCAAATACGGTTGGCAAAAGGCCTCAGTAATTTCGTTACAGAGGGCAGGTTGTAAAAAAATAGGGGTGATATCTTTAAAGAGTACGCCCGGTTTCGGGAAATCGGGAATATCCCGGATGACTGATTTTATCTTATCGCTTAATTCCATTTTCAAAGGGGAACAAATCTACTAATTTTAGTCCAAGAATCCTTTCTTACCCCTCTAAAAAGGAACATTTTATTCTCCGTTAAGATGCCCTTCCAGGGCCGTTTTCAGATCTTCCAGCAAAGCCGAATTATCGTGGTTTTTAGCTATAGCAGCGGCCAGTTTATCAATGAGGGCTTGTGTTTCTTCTTTCGGAATATCGGGTAAATTGCTGTCTAAAACCGTAATTGCCTCCAATGAAATAAGGGGATTTACATGCAGGGCATGCTCTATGAAAAAATCGTGATGGCCCTTAAAACTCAGCCCCGTTTCCCAGCAGGCCGCTAACAAAACTGCCTTTTTATCGTTGTTTTGCATAGCTTTAATAGCCTCAATTAAGTAGATTACCGCGTTCTCTTTTTTCAATAAATCAAGAGCACTGTCTTTATCTTCAGTATTTCCCGAGTCGAGTAAATTAAGAAGGGTTTTTACAAAATTATCATCATTCAGGGGAGATTCCCCGCCTTCCTTTCCCACTATAATAGTATTAAATTCTGTTTCGTTAAAAGGTATTTCGCTTTTTTCTTCGGGTGCAGGGTTTTCTTCGGGATTTTCTTTATTCATGATTATATTATTGGAAAAGGATGCTAAAATTAAAATAATTTTTTATGTTTATGGGATATTATTTTGAAAGAATTTCTGCGCATACTGCTTTGGCCTTTTTCGTTGGTATATGGCTTTATAACCTGGCTGCGTAATTTTTTATACGACTCGCATTTTTTAAAACCCACTTCCTTTGATGAAGTTAAAACGATTTGCATAGGTAACCTTTGCGCGGGCGGAGCCGGAAAAACGCCGCATACCGAATATCTTTTAAAATTACTGGGCGATGAATATCAGGCCGCCTCACTCAGTCGCGGATACGGCCGTAAAACCACAGGCTATTACGAAGTACTGGAAGATTCCATTCCCGAAAACAGCGGGGATGAGCCTTTGCAGATAAAAAATAAATTTCCGCACACATTGGTCACCGTAAACGAAAACCGGGTAAAAGGCGTAAAAAAAATACTTGAGCAAAATTCAGCAACGGATGTGATTGTGTTGGATGACGCTTTTCAGCACCGCAAAATAAAATGCGGGTTAACTCTTTTACTTACCGAGTACGACAACCCTTATTACAACGATGTAATGCTACCAGCCGGACGATTGCGCGAGAATATAAAAGGTTACATGCGCGCCGATATTATTGTTGTTACGAAAACCCCTGAATACGCTACTGCCATCGACCTGAAGGGTGTGATGAAAGAAATAAACCCGCGCCCTTATCAATACCTGTTTTTTTCCTATTTAAAATACGGGAACCTTTATAACATATCCGACAAAGACAATATTATAAATGCTCCGCAAAAATTATTCCGCTACAAAGTATTGTTGTTAACGGGTATCGCTAACCCAAGCACTATGCTTACTTTTATAAAAGAGTATGCCGATGATTTAACGCATAAGGCTTACCCCGACCACCACAACTTTACTCCGGCTGATATTACTGAAATTATAAGCCTGTATAAAACCATTGAGAGCGATAACAAAATCATTATTACTACGGAAAAAGATGCTATGCGTTTACGCACATATAGTGCTCAATTAAAAGACTTGTCTATTTTTGTGCTCCCGATTGAAGTTGATTTTAAAACCAAGTCGGACGAATTCAACGAAAAAATATTAAGCTATGTTAACAGAAATAAAATCTACCACCGAAAATATACGTAAGCAAACCAACGGCTTTACACCTGAAATCGGAATTATTTTAGGCACCGGCCTGGGCGGATTGGTAAACGAAATTAAAATTGAGCACGCGTTGCCTTATGAGAATATTCCCAATTTTCCGGTAAGCACTGTTGATGGCCACAGTGGAAAATTAATTTTCGGAACACTGAGCGGAAAAAAAGTGGTGGCCATGCAGGGGCGTTTTCATTATTACGAGGGCTATAACATGCAGCAGGTAACTTTCCCTGTACGCGTAATGAAATTTTTAGGAATAAAAACTTTATTTCTTTCTAACGCAAGCGGAGGGATGAACCCCGATTTTGAAATTGGCGAGATTATGATAATTAACGATCACATTAATTTATTTCCCAATCCTCTTATCGGAAAAAATATTGACGAACTGGGCCCGCGCTTTCCGGACATGAGCGATACTTATGACAAAAAATTAATTTCAAAAGCAAAAGACATTGCCAAAAGAAATAACATAAAAGTTTCTGAAGGAGTATATGTAGGGTTGACCGGCCCTACGCTTGAAACTCCTGCCGAATATAAATACGTTCGTATTATTGGCGGCGACGCGGTGGGAATGAGTACCGTGCCCGAAGTAATTGTGGCAAGGCACATGAACATTCCTTGTTTTGCCATCAGCATTTGCACAGATTTAGGCGTACCCGGAAAAATTATTGAAACCACTCATGAAGACGTGCAGCGTGTTGCCGCGCAGCAAGAGCCCAAGATGACTTTGATAATGAAAACGCTTGTGGCGGAGATATAAAGAAAAAGCCCCGCCGAAGCAAGACCTTTTCTCTCCTAATCATTAAACACACCAATCAGCCCCACTTTATTTTTCTTTTAAAAACTATTCTTCTTCTTTGCTTTCCTTTTTATTTTTGGATTTAATCTTAATTCCCTCTTCATCAATTTTAACATGTGCGTCTGAAGAATTTACTTCTATACCATGTTCATCTATTTTCACTCTTGAGTTTTTTCCCTTTGAATGTGTAATTTCCACCCTGGGACAATTTAAACAGGTTAAGCCGTTTTCTGTCATCTTCCAGTATTTGCCAATCATCTCCTGGTCAAAAATTTCATTGGTATTATCCACATCATACAACAAATATTTCATGCTGTTATCGAGATAAATAACTTTGTTACGCGGTAACTTTATCAACACTTCAATTTCCTGGTTGCGGAATTTATCAATACCGGGAAAAGAATAATATTTATCTACCAGTAACAGAGAGTCTTTTTGATTTAATTGATAGCTGATATTTTTGGCGCGTTGTGCGGCCTCTGCTTTTTCGGAACCGTCAGAACTTTTTATCATGAAAACATAAAGACTGTCGTTTTCAGAAGTAATAATTCTTACTCTTGGCCTGCCCCACCAGGTAGAAACATTTTTTTGCGTATTGATATACCACCGGTTGTTATCCATACTGAAATCAATATCCGTTTCAACTGTTGCATAATTGTTGTTTGCTTTCAGGTATAATGTATCCTTTGCGGGCCAATGCGCGTCCACTTGCTGTTTTAAAACCGCGTCCTGCGAAAATTGTTTTCCGAATTCAACAGCAATGCAGAATCCAAGAATAAGCCCGACAACCCATAACACTCCTGCGCCAATGTTAATCCAACGGTTGTGGTATTTTATTCCCAACAGCATTTTCATTCCTTTATAAACTAACATCACAAATGGAATTCCGATAGCAAGTGCAAGTGCGGTTTTAGCCCAGAATACAGGGAAGTCGGCACCGGCAAAAGAATTTATAAATTCATGTGTAGTCAGATTATCCACTTTTCCGAAACCAAGTAATACGGATAAAAGTCCTACAAAAACTACGATTCCGAAGAATACAAAGAATACCCCTATTATTTTACCTATGATATTGAAAATAGTTCCGAAAATCTGGCGAAGCAGATCCACAAACTTGCTTGTATTGTCTTTGTTTGTAAATTGTGTTTTTACGTTTGTGCCGAAGTCTTTCGCTTTGTTTTTAATATTCTCCGCTTCGTCTTTAATCGTTTTGCTGATAGTGTTTACATCCACAGGTTCACCACGCATTTCTAATTTCTCGGCAGTGGTTTTTGCTTCAGGAATTATTATCCAAAGGATAATATATAACAGAAAGCCACTTCCAAAACCAAAGAACATCACAACCAGTGCAAGACGAATCCATAGCGGGTCTATATCAAAATAGTTTCCTATTCCCGAACATACACCGCCTAATATTTTACTATCCGGGTCGCGGAACACGCGGCGGCGTTTGTTTGCATAGTAATTCTGGTGAGAAGAAGAATGACTTTCTTCTTTTTTATTTTCTTCCGAACCATTATCGGCAAAGTCTTCCGGTTGTCCCATTACCGAAATGGCATCGTTAATATCTGCCATCAGTAATACCTGCTTACCGGCATGCATTTTTGCTTTCAGCAATTCGGCCAAACGTCCCTCGATGTCAGCTACAATTTCTTCGTTGCCTTCTTCGTTCTGAAAATGCCTTTTTATTTTGCCCAAATAATTTTTAAGCGTTTCATAAGCATCCTCTTCAATATTGAAAACTATGCCGCTTATATTTATGGTTAGTGTCTTATTCATGACTTTTGTTTTTTTATTGTTGTGTTGCTGAATGATTAATGGTTTTATTTACCGCGTCTACAAGTTCGTACCAGGATTGCTGAAGTTCGATTAAAAACTTTTCGCCCTCTTCGGTAAGCCTGTAATATTTACGGGGTGGGCCGGAGGTAGATTCTTCCCAGCGGTAACTTAAGAGGCCGGTGTTTTTTAAGCGGGTAAGCAAAGGATATAAAGTTCCCTCAACAACTACCAACTTTGTTTCCTTTAGCTTATCTATGATTTCGGTGGGATATGCATCTCCGTTCACCAGGATGGAAAGGATGCAAAGCTCCAACACTCCTTTTCTCATCTGCGCTTTTGTGTTTTCTGTATTCATCTTGAAAAGGTTTTTAGTAAACATTAAAATTTAATTCAACATTATAAGTCCCCGCCTGCAGCTCGCTCAACACAATTTGTTTGAATTGATTTTCTAATGTTTGTTTAAGCATTGGGTTTTTTGTGTTTGCCGCCACTTCTTTTACTTTACCATTAACATCAAGCACAAAGGATACTTTTACTTTTTGCGAGTAGCCCGGATTTTTTAATTCGCCCGGTAAAGAAACCGCATGTTGAATTTTTTGGCGCACAGCGCATGAGTTATCGCTTTTTGGTGTACCTGCCGTGCTTACCCATAAAAAACCGAGGTTTAGAATGGCTGTCAGGGCTATGGTTTTAAATTTTGTTTTCATTTTTCTTTTTTTATGGCCGAGTAGCTCTTTTACTACTCTGCCTGTTTATTTAAGTATTCTGTATAATCAGCTAATTTGTGATACAAAGATAAATGCTTTATTTAGTATTATGCAACACATAGTATTAAAATTTATTTTAATTTATTGAATATCAATACAAAAAAATTTAATTAGTAGGCCATTAAAAATTGTATTTTTGTAAAAACAGGGCCTTTATGGACTTTTCGACAATGCTTTCCAACTTATTTTCGGCAGAAGGGCTGATTAGTTTACTTACTTTATCGCTACTTGAAGTTGTTTTAGGAATAGATAATATCATTTTCATTGCCATTATTGCTGACAAATTACCCAATAATCAAAAGGGGCAGGCGCGCACAACCGGCTTAATACTTGCTGTGTTTATACGTGTGGCACTTTTGTTTACACTCAGCTATCTTTCAAATAATAATGACGCAATATTTAACCTGGGTAAATATCCTATCTCCCTGCGTGATTTAATCTTTTTTGCCGGTGGTATTTTCTTATTATATAAAACATGGGGAGAGATTTGGGAAAAAATTAATGGTATTGAAAATGAAAAAGGCCCCAGGGTAAAACGCGTAAGTATAGGCAGCATTATTTTACAAATTGTATTGATTGATATTGTTTTTTCTTTCGATTCTATTCTTACCGCGGTTGTCGTTTCTAAAAATCCCCTGATTATGAGCAGTGCCGTTATTATTGCAATGCTCATTATGATTTTATCTTCGGGCGCAGTATCTACTTTTATTAATCGTAACCCCAGAATTAAAATGTTGGCACTGGCATTTTTATTGGTAATTGCCCTTATCCTTTTGTCGGAATCGTTATTTGTATTTACAGGCTTTGAGATTCCGAAAAGTTATATTTATGTCGCTCTTGGTTTTTCTCTTTTTACAGAACTGCTGAATATGTGGGAGAAAAAACGAAGCGACGGGAAGAAAGAATAATTTCTTAAAACTTCGGGTTAGTTCATGAAGAAGCGAACCCCTATCAGAAAATTATGGCGGGATAAAAAACCCGGAGGCACTAATCCGTTTGGTGTAATTTTGATTTTAATGGGAGTCGCCGTCTGCATTGCGGGAATTTATTATATAAAAAAAGACATAAGGGCATTCGGCGTCAGTATATCAGGACATGGTGAGCCGTATGGGTCTGCTTCTATGGATGGTTACGGATTAATTTTTTGCGGACTCATTTTTGTGTTGTTAGGGCTTATAATTGTATTCCCGAAAATAAAAGGGAAACAGCGCCATTAAACCGGCAAGTAAACAACTTTCTTCGTCTCAAAAAATTCTTCTTTAAAAAAATGCTTCAGTTCAAAAATTGCTATTTCTTTTTTAAAGGGTTTTAATTCTTCGGTTAAATCACCACCCTTTAAACACAAAATTCCGTTAGAGAGTTCATTAAAAATAGTTTGTTTGGCAAACTTTTCCTCTACCCATTTCACAAAAACACTTAAGTCTGTTACAGCGCGACTCACTACAAAATCATATTTCACTCTTAATTCTTCGGCGCGTATTTGTTGAGCATTTACATTTTTTAATCCTAAAGATTCTGCTACACCATTTACCACAGTAATTTTTTTTCCGATGGAATCCACTAAATGAAATTTACATTCAGGGAACATAATTGCCAACGGAATTCCGGGAAACCCCCCACCCGTTCCTACATCCAGAATTTTTGTGCCGGTCTTAAACGAAACAACTTTGGCAATGCCCAGCGAATGCAAAACGTGATGCACATACAAATGCTCAATATCCTTTCGCGAAACAACATTTATTTTTTCGTTCCACTCCTTATATAAATTATACAATTGCGAGAATTGCTTTTTTTGCAATTCGCTTAAATCCGGGAAATAAGAAAAAATTATTTCTGCGCCCTGCATCAGTCAGTCTTTCTGGAAAGCACCTGCTGCAGTAAATCGCGGGCGCGAAACAAACGTGTTTTTATAGTGGCAACAGGTAAATCCAATCGTTTAGAAATTTCTTCCACGCTTAATTGCTCCATGTAAAACATTTCTACAATTTCTTTGTAGCGCGGTTTCAGTTTATCAATTACTTCGTGTACTTTATCGGCATCCTGTTTTTTAATAATAGTTTCCTCAGGAGTTAAACCATGCCCTTTGATTTGCTGATTCAATTCCTCTCCCCCGTCACGGTCAACCGACCTGTCTAAAGAAGTAAGGTTTTCCATTTTCTTTTTACGCAGGTAATCTATCGCGTTGTTGGATGCAATTTTAAAAAGCCAAGTGCTGAATGCGTATTGAGGAGAGTATTGTTGTAAATTTTTAAATGCTTTACCGAATGCTTCAATGGTTAAATCCTCGGCATCGTCTTTGTTCATCACCATGCGGTTCAGCATAAAATACACGGGCTCCCAGTAACGCTTCATTAACTCGGCAAAAGCTTTTTGATCGCCCTTGTTCATAGCACGCTCAACCAACTTTATGTCGTATAAAGCTTTAAATGAAAAATGGCTGTTATCTTCTACTTCTTCCATTTGCTTGATTTGAACAGCGCCCGGTTAAGGTGCCATGCAGGGTATAAGAATAGCAATAAAAATTCAAACAACAAAAATCCCGCGGTTAAATCTTTTTCGTCGAGCTTTTCTCCGCCTTTATATAACGCAATAACCTGTACGATATTTTTCAGAAGGAACAAAGAACCGGTTAATATAATCCAATCCACCCGGGTAAAAGCAAGAATGGCTAAAATCCAGAAGAGATAGTTGGCCCCGTGTAAAAACATCAACCTGTTTTTAGAAGACGAAGTATAAAGTCCGGCCGTGCTTAAATGCCGCGCTTTTTGCCGGTTCCACTCCGTAAAAGTTTTTGCGGGAATCGAATAAGTAAAACTTTCTTTATTGAGTATCACCGAAGTGTTATTTGCATTTGCTGCCTGATTAACGAACAAATCATCATCGCCGGAATTTATATGATAGTGCGTCGCAAAACCTTTGTTTTTAAAAAACAATTCTTTTTTGTAAGACAAATTTCTCCCCACACCCATGTATGCTTTGTTGGAAATTCCTGCCGAGAGGTATTGCAGGCCAATCATAAATGTATCAAAACGTATAAGTTTGTTTAAAAAAGTTTTTTCTTTTTTATAGGGGCCATAGCCAATGACTATTTCTTTTCCGGAAACATATCCTCCCATCATTTCCTTTATCCAATGATTGCTTATGGGGTAACAATCGCCGTCAGTAAACAAGATATGTTCATATTTAGTTCCTTTTATCCCCACCATCAGCGCGAATTTTTTTCCGTGCTTATAATATTCGTCTTCTTTTATGAGAATGGTTTTCAGGTTCGGGAAAACTTTCCCGTATTCGCGCAAAACATCTTCGGTATTATCCCAGCTGCAATCGTTTACCACAACCACTTCAAACTCGGGATATTCCTGCGATAAAATTTTTGGGAGGTATTCAGTGAGATTATCCGCTTCATTCTTAGCACAAATTATTACAGATACCGGAGGAAAATTAGTATTCGTTTTTGTAGACTCTTTATAAAAAGCAACTTTGCCGTAAACAAACAAATACACGCCCATTTGATACAAACAAACAAGGGCAAAAAAGACCACAATCCAGAATGAAATACTATGAAGATTAATTTCGGGCATTTGCACAAAGTTACAAGGGCGGGGCTCGGCTAATTGTATTAACTTTGCAAGAATTAAACAAAGTAATTAACAATGCCTGAAGCCTTTGTATTTGATATGGACGGAGTTATCATCGACTCAGAGCCCCTTTGGCGAAGGGCAATGGTAAAAGTATTTAATACTGACGGATTGCCGGTAAGCGAAATTGATTGTGCACAAACTACCGGAATGCGCATTGACGAAGTGATAAAAATCTGGAACAAAAAACACCCCTTTACCGATAATGAACTGAAAGTTGAACAAAATATTGAAGAAGAGCTTTGCGGGTTGATACGAAACGAAGGAAAAGCAATGCCGGGATTTATGAAAACGATTGATCTTTTTAAAAAAGAAAATAAAAAAATAGGGCTCGCCACTTCTTCGTCTAAAAATCTGGTGGATTGTGTTCTGACTACTTTAAACGTAAACTCTTTTTTTCATCATACGCAGTCGGCTGAAGATTTGCTATACGGCAAACCGCACCCTGAAGTGTTTTTGCTTTCGGCAAAATCTTTGGGTGTATTTCCGAATCAATGTGTGGTGATTGAAGATTCGGTAAACGGAATTATTTCCGCAAAAGCAGCAGGCATGAAAGTCATTGCGGTACCCGAGCCGCATAACTACGGAAATCCGAAATTTACCATTGCCGATTTAATTTTAAACTCGCTGGAAGAATTTAATTTACAAACTATAGAAAGGTTTAAACCTTAAATACAAAACCACAGATTGCGTAGATAACACAGATTATGTTGAAACAACCGGATATATTTATAATCACTTTAAAAAATTTTCCTGCGCCATCCGTATAATCTGTGGCAGAAACTTATGAAATTCATCTTACAACATAACGATCCGTCTTCTAACGCGCGCGCCGGTGAAATTGAAACCGCGCATGGAAAAATTGAAACGCCAATTTTTATGCCGGTAGGAACAGCGGGAACCGTTAAGGCTGTGCATCAACGTGAATTGAAAGAAGACATTAAGGCGCAAATTATTTTAGGTAATACGTATCATTTGTATTTACGTCCCGGAATTTCCGTTTTAGAGCAAGTAGGGGGTTTACATAAATTCAACGGTTGGGATAAACCGATTTTAACCGATAGCGGCGGATACCAGGTTTTTTCATTAGCGCAACAAAGAAAAATTACTGAAGAGGGGGCTCTTTTTAAATCACATATTGATGGTTCTTCACATTTATTTACTCCCGAAAGTGTGATGGACATCGAGCGCTGCATTGGGGCTGATTTTATGATGGCTTTTGACGAATGCACGCCCTACCCTTGCGAAGAAAAATACGCGCGTGATTCTATGCATATGACGCACCGCTGGTTGGATCGCTGTATTGCGCGTTTTAATTCTACTCCGAATAAATACGGATACGAGCAAACTCTTTTACCCATTGTGCAGGGAAGTATTTATAAAGATTTACGGAAACAGTCTGCCGAGTATATTGCTTCTAAAAATTTAGACGGAAATGCTATCGGGGGATTATCTGTTGGAGAGCCCTCTGAGATGATGTACGAAATGACGGATTTGGTTTGCGGCATTTTACCCAAAGACAAACCCCGTTATTTAATGGGCGTTGGTACTCCCGCAAATATTTTAGAGTGCATTGCATTGGGAATTGATATGTTTGATTGCGTAATGCCTACGCGTAACGCAAGGCATGGTTTACTTTTTACACGTAACGGTATTATTAATATTAAGAACGAAAAATGGAAAAATAATTTTTCGGCAATTGATGCGGAAAGTGATTGTTTTGCGGACCGGCAATATTCAAAAGCTTATTTGCGTCACCTGATGCATTGTGAAGAAATTCTGGGCGCGCAAATTGCGAGTTTACACAATTTGCATTTTTATTTATGGTTGGTTGGAGAGGCGCGCAAAAAAATTATTGAAGGAACATTTGCTTCCTGGAAGAATGAGATGGTAAAAAAAGTATCACAAAGGTTGTAGCCACAGATTACGCGGATTTCACTGATTCCTTGGTGTTGCATGATAAGTAAAATTAAAATGAGATTACTGGCGGTTATATTCATTTTTATTATTGGTAATACCGGGTTTTCCCAAATAAAAACTTTTTCCTCATTAAGTAAATACGAAAAACGCTGGGCATTTTTTCATCCTTTTGCTTCTTTAAGAATAAAAAAGCATCAGAAAGAAATGTTTACTGTTTATGAAGAAGTAAAAAGTAAAAAACTATTAGATGAATTTGCCAATGGTGGAAAACTGGATGCCTTTCGTCACACTTTTGCCATGGCTTACTTTTCCCGATTTGTTTCTGTAAAAAAATTACGCAAGCTCGGAAAGGCACATGAAAAGGGGAATTACCTTCAGTTCTTAAAAAGTAAAACAGAAGAGGGTGAAATACCTGATTCTGTTTCATCTGTAATGGATTTGAAAAACAACGAACTTGGTTTTTCTCTTGGAAAAAATTTCAACAAAAACACGATTGAAGAATTGAAACAAAAAATTATTGAGCAAATTAACCTGGGTGCCGCGTTTATTATTAAACGAAATAAAGAAGGATTATACGTTGACTGTGCGGGAAACATTATTCCACCAGAAAAAATAAAAGGCACCTGGAAAAATTTCAAATGCCTTGTGGGTTCCGGTTCTTAAGTCAACTAAACTAACGGCCCCTGTATTTAAACAATCCCTGAAATCATTTTCCTGTATGCTGAGGGATTTAATCCCGTAATTTTTCGGAAACAGCGGTTAAAATGACTGGGATCGGAGAATCCGCACTGCTTTGCTATTTCATACAAAGCGTATTTTTTTTCTCTTAGTAGCTGTGTTGCTTTCTCTATTTTTACCCGGCTCACATAATAGTGAAGCGTAACACGGAAATACTTCGGGAACTGCCTCGAAAGGTGCGCCGGGTGTACTCCCGCCTCTTTAGAAAGTTCAATCAAACTTAATTTTTTATAATACCCTTCCTGAATCAGTCCCTGTATTTTTTCTACCCAGGCCGGGGCACTGTACAAATTTCCTTCTTCGTTAATTAAAAACATAATGTACGTTTAAGAGTATAACGAACAAAGGTGTACAAAAGTTACAGACAAATAAAAAAATAAAGGGCACCTTTATGAATGCCCTTTTTGTTGTTTGTTTTACTTAACGATTACTTTACGTACTTCCGAATTCTTGCCTTGTGTGATGTGCACAAAATAAACTCCTTTACCCAATTCCTTAAGCGAAATGGTTTTGGTTACCTGCTCACCAACACTAGTGTCGCTTTCGGTTAAAACCGTTTTACCTTCCATATTATAAACTTTTATCTGCAGCGGTTCTTTGCTGTTTGATTTATAAGTAATGGTGCAGGCATCTTCAGTAGGATTTGGCGCTACAGTTAAATTATCAAAAGGTTTTGCGTTTTGGATTTCTTTTGAAGCATCAGCGGGCAATTGTTTTTTATCCGCATCCGAAAGAGTTTTTACTTCCACCTTACTGAACACATAAACTTTTACATCGTTGCTTTGCTTGCCGTTTTTGTTATCGCTGTTTTTTATAACGATTTTATGCGCGGTGGCTTTTCCGTCTTCTGTGCTGAACTCATAATTGAATCCATTCTCCTTTATAATTTTTTCAATTTCAGGATCCATTTTATCCCCGGGTTTTAAATGTTTAACCACCACTTTTTCTCTGCCCTTTGTATCCGAAGTAATTATTTTTCCTTCTCCATCCATTACTATCATTTCAGTTTCTCCGTCTTTACCGGTAGAACCGGATACTTTCATTTTTTTTGCCTTACCTGATTTTTTACTTCCCGCTTCACCGTCATCGACAACAATTACTTTAGTCATGGTAACTTCATTTCCGTCACCCGGTAACGAATCAATCTGAATATTAATTTCAGGTATTTCGGGCAAGTTACCTGATCCCAATCCGAGAGCACTTAGTTTTTGCTGCAATTCTTCATCGGTAGCGGCAGTAACACAGGTGTCGATTTTCACAACTTTTCCGTTATCATCGCTTTCCATTTTAATGCAGGCTTTTTTCATTTTTTGATTTTGCGCCCCTAAAGCTATTGTTGCTATTATGAATGCGCTGGTAAATAGTTTTTTCATTTTTTGGTTTTATTTGTTGATACAAAAGTATGGCGGGTAACGGGGCATTATAGTTAATGTACGGTTAAAGCCTGTTAAAGAAAAGTTAAAGTGGAGTAAAACAGTGCTTATATAGCGTAAATTCGTAACGTGAAGAACAAATCGGTTATACTAATTACCGCGCTTTTCAGCTTAATGCTGATAGGTATCATTCTTATCCAGGCGTGGTGGATAAAGCGTGCTCTGCGCCTTAATGAACAGGCTTTCGATTCGGCGGTTTATCGCTCCCTGGAAGGTGTCGTGAGACAAACAGAACAAAAAGAGAATTTTGTTTTTATTAATCACCAACTGGAAACCGATAGTCTGCTAAAAAAAACAAAGAGATTACTTAAGAAACGAAAAAACCAAAATAGTTACAGCTTTAAAACGGATAACGGCAACAACAATAGTAACAGTATAAGCGTTAACTCCGAATCGGGCAAAGAGCCGCAGACCATTGTACGGGTAGAGAAACATCACAACGGAAAAAAAACAGTGCAAAGCAGTGTGGTAACAGGAATCATCGTCCCGGACTCGGTTCAAATGAATGGCTTGCCGTCGGTTCCGCCACAGATAGAAATTATTACTCCAGAGGATAAGCAGGAACAGGTTGAGGTTATTATGGAAAAAATGATGAGCCTGAAAGATCCTGATTCTGTATCTGTAAGCCCGAAAGAAATTCAAAAGATTATTACCGGGCAACTTGAACAGAACAAATTACCGAAAACTTTTGGTTTTGCGCTAGTAAAAAAAGATTCAGGTTTTATTTTTAAGAGTGTTGAGTTTAAGGATACGCTCAATTCTTATAAAATAAATCTTTACCCGAACGACCTATTTGGAAGAAGTGTTTTACTCTCTGTTAATTTGCCGGGAAAAGAAGCGCATATAAGAAGTGATGTGTGGTGGGTGTTTTTACTTTCGATTTTCTTTACAATTACTATTCTGATTCTTTTTATTTACAGTATCCGCATGTTGGTTCGCCACAAAAAAATGCTGGAGATGAAAAATGATTTTATCAATCATATGTCGCACGAATTTAAAACCCCGCTTGCAGGAATTTCATTAGGTGCCGATATGCTGATGGAAAAAACGGGGCAGATGAATTCTGAACAAATTCATAAAGTTGCCGGGACAATTAAAAAGCAAAGTTTGCGATTGAGTAAAGAAGTAAATGATGTATTGCAAAATGCTTTGCTAGAAGAAAATATCAACCGGCCGCGCGCGCTCTTTAATATTGTTGAAACTATAAAAACGCAGATTGAATTGTTTCAGCCGCAAACAGAAGTTTTAAACGCTGAGATTACAACAAATTTCTCTTCGGATAAAATTCTCATTAGCGGAGATGAAATTCAATGGCAAAAAGTTTTTTCCAATTTAATTGATAACGCTTTAAAATTTTCGGGAGAAAATCCGGAAATTATTATTTCGGTTTCATCAGCGGGTAATAAAGTAAAAATAGAGTTTAGCGACAACGGTATTGGTATTGCCGCAAAAGATTTACCCCATATATTCGAGAAATTTTTCCGTTCGGATTATTACAAACAATCAAACACACAGGGTTTTGGCCTGGGGTTAAGTTTTGTAAAAAATATTATCGATGCGCATAAAGGAATTATTACCGCCGAGTCGGAATTAAATAAAGGAACCAAAATTACCATTGAAATTAATGCCGAAGCCTGAAGCAAAAATACTTTTAGCGGAAGATGACCTCAGTCTTGGTGAGCTGCTAAAAAATTATTTAGAAATGAATAGTTTTGATGTAGATTGGTTTAAAAACGGGATAGAGGCGTTTAAAGGTTTTTCTAAAAACAAATACAACATTTGCCTGCTGGATGTGATGATGCCTGATATGAACGGCTTTGAACTTGCCAATGAAATAAAACAAATCAACAATCACATTCCTTTTTTGTTTCTTACTGCAAAATCCTTACGCGAAGATATTTTAACCGGTTACAAATGCGGTGCCGACGATTATATTTTAAAGCCTTTCGATTCGGAATTACTGATTTTTAAAATCAATGCTATTCTAAAACGTGCGTCTAATTTACCTCAGCAGGAAATTGCAGAAGAATTTAAAATCGGTAAATACACACTGTACACAAACCTGCGCTCGCTCAAGGGCCCGAAAGGAGAACATCAGTTATCCCCAAAAGAAACCGAATTGCTTCGTTTACTTTGCCAATATAAAAACAGCGTGTTGCCGCGCGAGCTTGCTTTAAAAAATATTTGGGGCAACGACGATTATTTTAACGGGCGCAGTATGGATGTGTACATTACTAAAATCCGCAAATACTTAAAAGAAGATTCTTCTGTAGAAATTATAAACCTGCACGGCAGGGGTTATCGTTTTGTAGTTTCTTAAATAATAAAGCTCCGCCAAAATGACGGAGCTTTTAAAATAAATAAAAAATTTATTGCTTAATAATTTTTTGTGTACTTACGCCTTTGTTTGTTATAACCTGTATAATAAACGTGCCGCTTTCGTTAGCACCTAAATCAACCACGTATATGCCAGTAACGTTTGCGATTGTTTGATTATATACTTCCTGCCCTAACATATTTGTTATTTTTATAATTGCTTTGCCACTTGTGCCCGCAAAATTTAAATTAATATTTCCGTTCGTAGGATTCGGGTATATAGCAAGGATCCCGTCCGGGCCATTGTTTTTAATTCCGATTTGCCTGTTATTAATAATGTTTGATTTTGATTTAATAACAGCTGCCTGAGTTCCCGCTATTTGACGCGAACTGGCTGTGCAACTGATATTCCAAACAGTTTCTACATGCCAATTGGCAACCGTAGAATAATGGCTGTAATAAATATCATTAAGAACGTGTTGTGTGCCGGCGGTTGACGCTCTTTGAACCCAGTTTCCGTTATTCAAAGAATCCACCATTAAAACATAATTGTTTACGGGGTTAGGCCCGTTCTGAATGGTATATAAATCCACCCAGCTGAATTGCCCGCTTCCGTTGCTGGTAATATAAATTGTGTTGTGGTAGGGGCTTTGCGCACTTTCAATTCCGCAACTGTCGATCGAAGAAATTTTGTAACGCTTGGTTGTTACGTTCGGATTGGCAACCGGGTCGTAGTCATGAAACTCGCTTAGTGAGTGGTAGTTTACGGTTCCGATCTGATGATAAATATTCGTTACATCTTCGCGATAAATTCTGAAACTATCAGCTCCCGTAATGTTTGTTTTATCCCAATAAATTATATTATGCGTACTTGAGTCATCAACGGTTACCATACAAATTTGAGGTGATAGCGGAGCTTTTACCTGCACCGCCACACTGTCTTTACTTCCGTTGCCGCAACTGTTAGAGCCGTACACAATAATCTCATGGCTTCCTCCCAACGTAGAGCTTGCATAATGTACAATGATGGTGTCCTTATTATTTCCACCAACTATTGAAACGCCGGTTGGCAAAGACCAGTGATAGTTTGACGCATTCGTTATCGCGGTAGTGGTATACTTTACGTTTCCGGGATTAGGACAAAGATTAATATTGCTTACCCCCATTGTGTTCATCGCGTGCCCGGGCAGATGATTTACAGTAATATTTAAAACGACTGTATCTCCGGTTCCGCAGGCATTAGAACCCATTACAGAAATTTGTCCGCTATTTGCATTAGGCCCAATGTTCATGCTAAAAGTGTTGGTTGTTGTAGTTTGTGTTCCGTTTAAATCAGTCCATACATAAGACGTCGCACCGCTTATTGCAGGGCTTATTGTATAAGTAACACCGTTTTGTGCCTGACAAACGGTTGCAGGGCCTGCAATGACATTCCCGCTTGAATAAGGCAATGGACTTACCGTAACCGCTAAGGTAGATGTACCACTTGTACCACACGAATTTTTTGCAGAAACAGTAACGTTTCCGCTTTGCGCGTGGTTATAATAAGAAACAGCTATGGATGTTTGAGAAGGATAGGCGTTAATGTGTGCGTTTGTAGGAATAGTCCAGTTATAACCTGTTGCATCTGTAACACCGGATATTGAATAAACATATTGACTGGAACTGCCTGCGCAAATATTGTTGGTTGTTCCAAAAATCATCCCCGGAGTTGCCGGCGCACCAATAACATCGATTACCTGGCTGGTAGAATAATTTAAACCCGTTGCATTACTGTGTATTTGTAAATGAACGGTGTAAGTTCCAATAGCTGTATAAGTAAAGGCGGGGCTCTGTACAGAGGATGTGTACGTTCCTGTACCGCTCGGATAATTAAAATTCCAGCTCCATGAATTTGCGCTGACAGAAAGATCTGTAAAATTAACCTGTGTGTTTACACATACTTTTGTATTTCCCGCATCACTGGTTGGTCCGTAAGAAAAAGCGGCGGCAGGTTGACAGGCGGCGTTGTTCCAGTCTGTGGTAATAACAACCGTATCTGTTTTTGCGGGGCAAGAACTTCCCGCTCTCGTAACCGTCCAAATATATTTATAAACATTGTTCGGGCCTGTTAACCCCGAAATTGAAGTACTGTTTACAGTTGCGGTTCCAATTGAGGGCACCGGTGTTCCGCTATACCAACTCCAAACGCCTGCATCCGGATTGCTTACAGCTGTGGCACTTAAAGCTGCACTCGATCCGCAAACAAGTGGTTGATCGGGACCCGCATAAGGATCTGCGGGCTGTGCATCCACTTGCACATTAATTGAACTCGATGGGCTGTTTCCGCATCCGCTGTTATTGCTTGAGTAAACTATTATAGTCCCTGAGGTAGTAGCTGTTGTTGTTGAAACAGTAATAACGTTTGTGTTTGTCGCGCTGGTTATGGTAAACCCGGTTGGCATTATCCAGTTATATACGGTAGTATTTGCGGTAGGAGCAATACTGTATGTTTGCGTGCCCAGGCCTCCGCATATTGTTGCATTTCCGACGATAGCTCCCGGCGCTCCCGGTGTGGGCAATACAACTATGGTAAATGTGGTGGTGGTTATATTATTTACACTCCACCCGTCGTCAACAGTAAGGGTGATAACCGTTGTTCCATATTGGCCTGCATTGGCAGCGGGATATAAATAACCGGTTGTATTCGGGCTTGAATAATAAACCGTCGGGTCGCTCATTAAAGTATGGTTACTTGATGTTGCGGTAATAGTAACATTTTGCGTTTCATTAGATGAGCCGTCCGTAATCCCCGAAAGGCCGATATAAAAATTACCTATATCCTGGCAAACTGTATCATTTGAAACAGCGTTTATGGTAGGAGGAATATTAGTAGTATTAAAAGTATATGTATTACAAGCAAGGTAATTGCGCGTGTCGTAATTATAGGTATTGTTTGGATAACTTCCGTCTGCGTATTCATAATCATACGCGGTGTAATTTGTTGCTCCTGCTAAACCAGTGACATTAACGTTAGTGCCCGTTCCTTCATATACAGCGTAAGCTCCGCCTACATAAGCCCCGGCTCCATAAGTTGCCGAAGGAGAATAGTAATATCCTTGTGCAGGATTGGTGGCAGAAGTACTGGATGGAGCAATAGTAATAAGCCTTCCGTCACCACTACCCGCGGTCCAATAAACATCGGCCGAAGAATTTGTAATTGAGTAGGCGCCATAAACAGTACCGCAGGAAGACGGTTGAGGAGCAATAGTAGCAAAACCAAGAGCGCTTTGAGAATAATTGGTGTTATAATAATATATTCCGCCAACCAAATTATATTCATAAACATAAGCATCGTAGGTAGTATTAGGAGTTAAGCCATAAAGATAAAGGCCGTTAGATGTTCCTTTATAAACGATATAATTGTCAACGGTACCATTTACTGTTGAGCCGGAGCCATAATTTGCGCTTGCCGTATAATTGGTTGAGTTACTTGCGGGCACATATCCGGCACTACTGCTTTTTCTGACAACTACCATACAGGCCTGTCCGTTACCCCTTGTCCAACTAATAGAAATCGCGCCGGCACCGGGCCATTTGTAAGACACTTGTGTATTGGAGGCTTCAACCGATGGTGCCTGAGAAAATAGCTGAGTTTTAAATCCGAAAAAAAGGATTATACCAAAAAGAAATAATTGTTTTTTCATGGTTTGAGTTTTGACGAAGCAAATGTATAATTTTTGTATCAACAGGACGTAATTCTTCCAAATAATACGTATAAAGACGTAGCCAATTGTTAAAGGGTTGCCCCGGGTTACTGTTTTAATTTAGGTTTCGGACTTTAAACGGTCTGTGAAATAATAGTATTTTTGCGCCCATGAGCCAACCCGAAGATTTATTTAAAACCCTGATTTCTCACGCAAAAGAGTACGGATTTATTTTTCAGAGCAGTGAAATTTATGATGGCCTGAGCGCTGTTTACGATTACGGACAAAACGGCGTTTTGTTAAAAAATAATATCCGTCAATATTGGTGGCAAAGCATGGTGCAATTGCACGAAAACATTGTGGGCATTGATGCCGCTATTTTTATGCACCCCACTACTTGGAAAGCAAGCGGCCACGTAGATGCTTTCAGCGATCCGTTAATTGATAACAAGGATAGTAAAAAAAGATACCGCGCTGATGTTTTAATTGAAGAACATATTGCTAAAATTGAAAGCAAAATTGAAAAAGAAGTGGAAAAAGCCGCAAAGCGTTTTGAGAATTTTGATGAAAAAATGTTTCGTTCAACCAATGCGCGCGTAGCGGAGTACCAAACTAAAATTGATGAAATAAATTTGCGTTTTAAAACCGCGCTTAACGAAAATAATTTGGCTGAAGTAAAACAAATTATTGTTGACTGCGAAATTGTTTGCGCGGTTAGCGGTAGCAAAAACTGGACGGACGTTCGCCAGTTTAATTTAATGTTTTCAACTCAGTTGGGTTCTGTAAGCGAAGAGGCAAGCACCATTTATCTGCGCCCGGAAACTGCTCAGGGAATTTTTGTAAACTTTTTAAACGTTCAAAAAACCGGAAGAATGAAAATTCCTTTCGGCATTGCACAAACCGGAAAAGCTTTCCGTAATGAAATTGTGGCGCGCCAGTTTATTTTCCGCATGCGCGAGTTTGAACAAATGGAAATGCAATTTTTCATCCGCCCCGGTACACAGAAGGAATGGTACGAGTATTGGAAAGAAACCCGTTTAAAATGGCACAACGCTTTAGGAATTGAGGCTAAGAAAAAACGTTTTCACGATCATATTAAATTGGCTCATTATGCGGATGCCGCCTGCGATATTGAATTTGAATTTCCTTTCGGATTTAAGGAATTGGAGGGAATTCATAGTCGTACCGATTTTGATTTGCGCAACCATGAACAATACAGCGGAAAAAAATTACAATACTTCGACCCGGAATTAAATCAGAATTATATTCCGTATGTAATTGAAACATCCATTGGTTTAGACCGGATGTTTTTAGCGATTCTTTCATCTTCATTAAAAGAAGAAAAGTTAGAAGACGGCTCTGATCGCGTGATATTATCAATTCCTCCGCAACTTGCTCCGGTTAAAGTTGCCGTGTTTCCATTAATGGGAAAAGACGGAATGCCTGAAAAAGCGAGGGAGATTATGGATGTGCTGAAGTTTGATTACTCTTGTCTTTATGAAGAAAAAGATAACATCGGCAAACGTTACCGCAGGCAGGACGCGATAGGAACACCTTATTGTATTACTATTGACCAGGAAACATTAAAGGATAATACCGTTACCATTCGCGACAGGGACACTATGAAACAAGAACGTGTTGCCATTGATAGACTGCCTTTAATTATTGAGGAGAAAGTGGGAATGAAACCGTTATTAAAAAAATTATCCTGATTTTTTACGGAATCTGCCCCGGAAAATATATACGCGAATTTATTTCCCGGTCTTTTTAGTGTAGCCTAAAAACGCCAGCACATCATCACTCTTATCGTATTTCGGATTGGCATACAACATCATCATATCACTTGCTTTATCAAAAATAATCGCAATCCCTGCTTTTTCGGCAACTGTTTTAACGGCTGTGTAAACTTTATCCTGAATAGGTTTTACAAGCTCCATTCGTTTTTTAAATAAATCCCCGTCAACACCAAAGCGTTGCTTTTGCAAATCTTTTGCCTCTTTTTCGCGGTTAATAATTTCGTTCTCGCGTTTTTTGCGTAAATCATCCGTTAATAAAATTTGCTCGGCCTGATACGCTTTATATAATTTATCAATCTCGGCATACTTTACTTCGATTTCTTTTTGCCAGTCGGCCGAAGTTTTATCCAACTCCGCTTTTGCCGCCTTGTACTCGGGTATCTGGTTTAAAATATACTCGGTATCAACATACCCGATTTTTTGCGCCAACGAAACGTTTGCCGATAAAATTATTGCGGCAAAAAGTAAGATGATTTTTTTCATGTTAATTGTTTTAATTTTTTAGCCCTCCCCGATTACTATCGGTATCAAATTTATATTTTTTTTACAACTCTCCTAAAGAAGCTCCGATGGTAAAGTGGAATTGCCCTTTTCCGTTACCCGTTGTGGGGTTATACGGAACGGTGTCAAAGCCCCAACCATAATCAAGTCCCAATAAACCAAACATGGGTAAGAATATGCGCACACCTACGCCCGCGCTGCGTTTTACGCTGAACGGGTTAAAATCCTTGTATTGCTGCTCTGCATTTCCTGCCTCGGCAAATGCCAACGCAAAAATTGTTGCTTGCGGATTTAATGAAAGCGGATAGCGCAATTCCAGCGTATATTTAGAAATAATGCAATTTCCTCTTCCGTCTTTGCCCGAAATAGAATTATCGCTGTATCCCCTGAGCGCAATAATCTCGCGGCCATCCAGAGAGTAACCTGTTAAACCGCTTCCACCCAGGTAAAAACGTTCAAACGGCGCAACACCTACCGCCGGATTATACATTCCTAAAATTCCGAAACCATAGCTGGCGCGTAAAACTAAATTATGCGCTTCTTTTCCTTCGGGTGCTTTTTTATTTGTAAGCTGCATATACCAGTGCGTGGTAAATTTATATTTCTGGTATTCCAAAAATTTATATTTCTGCGCAGAGGTCAGCGTGGTATAATCTTTTCCGTTTATAAGCGACCATGGCGGAGTAAGCACTGATGTTAAACTTATGTTTGATCCGCCGGTAGGGAAAATCGGGTTTCCCTGTAAGGAGTTGCGACTGATATTAAAAGTTGTTTTAATATTGTTTGCATAACCGGTTTGAAATAAAAATACCGATGCATGATACAGCGTATAATACGAATACGTTTGCTCCATGTAAATCTGGAAATAATCGTCGGGCCATTTTAAACGCTTTCCAAAACCCATAGTGGCCGTGGCCGATGTCATAAACGAACCGCGGGGGTTCACTGATCGAACGCCATCAAATGTTATGTGGCGGGGTTGTCCGTTAAAATTTTGTACGTTGTAATAAGCGCCCACTGTAAGCGATTGCGGTTTTTTTCCGCCCAAATAGGGTTCCGTAAAAGAAATGTTGTAACCCTGATAATACACGCCGTTACTTTGCGCGCTGACACTTAGTCGTTGGCCATCTCCACTCGGCAACGGGCTCCACGATTCTTTTTTGAAGAAGTTTTTTGCAGAAAAATTATTAAACGTTACCCCAAGAGTACCAATGATGCGACCTCCGCCCCAACCTCCCGATAAAGAAATCTGGTCATTCGGTTTTTCTTCCACCGCGTATTCAATATCCACTGTTCCGTCGGCAGGATTTGGTTTAGGTGAAGGAACTATCGTTTCGGGATTAAAATAACCTAACTGTTGCAACTGGCGCATGGTACGCTGAACATCCGAGCGCCTGAATAATTGCCCGGGCAGGGTGCGTATCTCCCGCATAATTACGTGGTCGTTTGTTTTTGTATTTCCTACAACTGTAACGCGGTTAATAATCGCCTGCTTTCCTTCAAACATTCTTATTTCCAAATCGATCGAATCGTTTTCCACGTTAACTTCGGCGGGTGTTAACTGAAAAAACAAATATCCGTCGTCCATATAAAGTGAGCTGATGTCGTACCCGCTCGGGTTCATATATAGTTTCTGGTCTAAAATTGTTTGGTTAAAAACTTCTCCTTTTTTAATTCCGAGGATTGTGTCAAGTTGCCCGCTTCGGTATTTAGAATTTCCTATCCAGTTTATGTTGCGGAAAAAATATTTGTGTCCTTCTTCAACGGTGATATCAATCTTTACCCGGTTCTTACTTACAAAATAAGTGGTGTCTTTTGCGATTCGCGCGTCACGATAACCTAATGTTAAATATTTCTCCAACATTTTTGGTTTATCCTTTTCAAAATTCTCTTCCAGGTATTTTCCTCCGCGGAATAACCACCACTTATACGATTTTGTGTCTTTTAATTTACGGCGGAGTTTGTTTCCTGAAATAACCTCGTTACCGAATATTTCTACTTTTTTAATCCTTACTTTGCTGCCTTTGTCAACAATAATATACAAATCTTTTTTTCCGCGTAATTTTTTCGAGTCTTCGGTTTTTACAGTTACAACGGCATTTGTGTAACCGTTGTTCATATAAAATTCTTTTACCGTATTGTGTACATTGCTTAATAATTGATCGGTAAGAATTTTGCCGATAGACAACCGCATTTTGCTTTTAAAATCCTCGGCTTCTTTTTTCTTGATATCTCCCCTGAAGGCCAATCCGCCCATACGCGGTTTTTCCTGTAATACAACTTTCAGGTAAATGGCGTCGCCCTCAATTTTTGAAACGTTAATTTGTATATCATCAAAAAATCCCTGCCTCCATAAATTTTTTACCGCGTCTGAGAATTTTTCTCCCGGAACTTTTACCCGCGCCCCCTCAACTAATCCCGACACTAATTTTAAAACATTTGCATCGAGTGTGGTAACTCCCTCTATTTCTGTTTTTGCAATAACGTATTCTTTCGGGCTTGCATAACTGATACTGTCACCACCAATTACAATTTGGGCGCCGGCATATTGCGTGGCAAAAAACAAAATGAGTATGTAAATTATTTTTTTCAAAAAATTATGAAACTTGTTTTACCTGCTCGCCCGTTTTACCAAAGCGGCGCTCGCGTTGCTGGAAAGAAATAATGGCTTTGTAAAAATCTTCCCGGCGAAAATCCGGCCAGAACACATCCGTAAAATAAAACTCGGCATAAGCCAATTGCCACAATAAAAAATTACTGATGCGATGTTCGCCGCTCGTGCGTATCATTAATTCAGGGTGCGGCATACCGGCGGTTGACAAATGATCTTCGAAAAGAGATTCGTTTATTTGATCGGCAGAAATTTTTCCGTCTTTTACTTCCTGCGTAATTTGCTTAATGGCATTTAAAATTTCCCATTTAGAAGAATAACTCAGCGCAAGCACTAATTTTAAACGTGTATTTTTTGCGGTTTCTCTCATCGCGTCTGCCAATTGCTGTTGGCATTTGGCGGGTAAGCTTTTTATATCTCCGATGGCCAGTAAACGAATATTATTCTTGTTTAGTGTGGGGGTTTCGTCGTAAATGGTTTTAATTAATAATTCCATAAGGGCTTGCACTTCGTCGGCAGGCCGATTCCAGTTTTCGGTACTGAAAGCGTAGAGGGTGAGGTATTGTATTCCCAATTCGGCCGCGGCTTCCACAGTATCTTTTACGGATTTTACCCCATTTTGATGCCCGAAAATACGAGAAGCCCCTTTGCTTTTTGCCCAACGCCCGTTGCCATCCATAATAACGGCAATGTGCCCGGGTAATTTTGTGAGGTCTATCTGCTCTTTTACACTTTTCATTTAAAGTGTGCAAAAGTACTAAAAATACGCCTAAAAAACAGGCTTTAAAGCTTATTAGGAAAGAGGGTTAAAAACGACAAAAAAGGAGGGTTATTTCTTCATTTTACTCAAAAAAGTAAACTTCAAAACTTCGGCGCGTTGTTTGGCAAGTGTGGCTTTTTCTCCTTCAAAAAAATCGTGCAGCACATTGGTAAAATGTAAAATCCAGTTGTCAAAATGTGTTTCGTTAACTTTTAAATCCGCGTGTTTATCAAAAACATTTCCGGTATAGCCGGCTTTATCCAGCAATATAAAATTCCAGAACGCGATCATGCGCGGAAAATGTTCTTCAAAATTTATGTGCGCAAAGTGCGGCGCCAGTAATTCATCTTTTAACACGCGCCCGTAAAATGTCTTTACCAAAAATTCCACATCTTGCTCAGTACTTATATCAGGTAATTTTTTATCCATGCTACTCTCTTAATAATTCGACGAATACGGATACAAATTTGGGTAAAAATCCGCTATATTGCGCGTCAATTAAGGCATGCGTAAGCTTTTTATCATAATTCCACTTGTTATTGCGGCTGTTTACGGCTTAATGCAACTAACAACTTCCTGCACCGAAGAGGGTAGGGCGGTTAATTTGCCTGCGCACGCATTTATTCCTGTTAAAAAAGAAACAAAGGCCACTCAATTCAGGGCCGAATTAAAAGAAAAACAACGAGTATTGGATTCTATCTTTACTAAACAAAGTGCACTCGGATATTTTAACGGCTGTGTGGCGGTTTCTTATCACGATACCTTACTTTATCAAAAATCATTCGGTTGCGAAAATATTTCTACGAAAAAAGAGCTGTGTTGCGAGTCTGCTTTTCAATTAGCATCGGTAAGCAAAATGTTTACGGGTGTAGCTATTATGAAATTGATTGAGCAAAATAAACTCTCTGTAAAAGACCCCTTAGAAAAATATTTTCCCGATTTTCCCTATAAAGGAACAACTGTTGAGCATTTACTCACACACAAAAGCGGCTTGCCCAATTATTTGTATTTCTATTATCAGTACGCAAAAAACGATACGCTTCCTTTTACGAACGCGCGCGTGCTTGAGTTGTTAAAAGATAAACATCCCCTGCCATATTTTAAACCGGGAAAGCGTTTTATGTACAGCAATACAAATTATGTTTTGTTGGCGCTGCTGGTTGAGCAATTATCCGGACAAACTTTTACCGCTTTTATGAAACAGGAAATCTTTGATAAAGCAGGAATGAAACATACTTTCTTTTTTCAT
>DATMMV010000077.1:0-22861 GCA_035569635.1 Bacteroidia bacterium
CGCGCCCCATCGTTCAACTTTTTTGCCGGCCACATCCGCCGAGTAATGCCCCGTGCCTAATGATAAAACACAAATATCTTCAAAAATTAAATCGGGGCGATTGTAAATAGCGTCTGTATGAAAACGACTCACTTCTACAATAGCTCCTACAGTCGGGTTATTCATAAAAACTCCCCCGTCCACATAAATTCTTTTTTTACCGCCATAATTTCCGTCGTAAGCAGGCAGGTAAGTCGGCCCCGCAGAAGTTGCACGACATACTTCATATAATTCAATATTGCAATTAGGGTCGGTTGCAGCCTGGCGCGATTTAAAAAATACGGATTCGTTGTTATACATATCATAAGCAGTAATAAAAACGGGTTTTATGCAATTAGTCATGCGCTTGTGGTCCACCATATCGCGCAAAACCTTATCAATCCCGTCTGCCTTATAAGTGGGATTCTTCAAAGAGGAAATATTATTTACAAAATTCCCCAACCAGCCTTTTTTCGGAAAAATTTCCTTCCCCCGATTGGTATAAATAGATAATATCTGGTCGAGGTTATACATAGGTTGACTGTTGCCATCGCCAACAACAAGCGCGCTGGTAATTAAACCTCCGGTTGATGTTCCGGCAAACAAATCAAACATATCCTGTATGCGTTTGCCTTTCATTCTTTTTTCCAACTCCTGCAAAATGATAATCGGAATTACACCGCGAAGCCCGCCGCCGTCAATACTTAATATTTTAAATTTTTTTCCCATAGTTTAATTTTTTTCAGAAGAACCTTTTATCGATTGGCGCAAATTAATAAGTTTATTAAGCATATCAAACCACATAGGTGCACCGAATGAAACAGCAACACCGGTAAAAATCCATCCGAGCAAAGTACTTAAACCAATACGGCCGAAAAAAACACCTATTTGTTCCTGATAGTTTTTAAAAACATGCTTGTGATTATATTTTTCTGCGAGGTAATTTTTTTCTGCCTGCGTTAACCCCCAACCAATGGGAAGGTTAAGCATACCCAATTTATCATAACCCGATTTAATGTTTTCAACTCTCGAATCAAATGTTGTGTCGGATTGATTTTGCAAACCGTTTTTATTTGATGCAGAAAAACCTTCCGCGGCCTTAACAACCGACTCACGCAACACCGTGTTTTCCCAAAGAGTTTTAGAAATTCTTACAGTATCCACATTCATCAGTACGGCCATAAGAAATCCTAAAACCAATAAAACTTTGTGTATCCTTTTTTTATACCAACTGCTTACCCGGTCCATGTATTCGTTGTACCAATTTTCAATATTTGTTTTCAATTTATCATAATCTCCGTTTGCATCAGTAACAAAAGAACTCAGCAGTGTTTTAAACGGGCTTGAGCGAAGCGTATTTAAACCGTCTGTAAAATTCTGAAGGGGATTTGTTTTAGGTTGCAGAACTGTTGCGGGCGAATTCTGTTCTTTTTCCTGCGCAACAACATCAATCAAACTTTTAGAAAACACATCCGACGAAATATAAGAAGGCATTTTTTTATCAGATTTCTTCAACGTATCTATAAGCGGATGATCGTATAAAAGTTTTACCCAGTCCTTATTTACCGGATCTTTAATTGCAAGGTCAATGGCATCTTTTAAATGTTTTCCCCGATGGTCGAGGATAGAAACAATAATTTCATTAAGGCCGGACACCATAATGCTCAACAGTAAGAATACGAACACCAGCCCGATTCCAACTTCTATAAATTGCGACTGAAACATAATTTGTTATTTAAACACGACTAAAGTAATCGATGTGACGATAGAATGCAAATAAAAGACAATAAAAACTTACTTTAAAATAAGCAGGCGGTTAGAGTCTAGCTTAATGAAGATGAAAAGTAAAATAGTAAAACTCCAGAGCGAAGTGCCCCCGTAACTGAAGAAGGGAAGGGGAATTCCTATTACCGGTGCCAGCCCGATAGTCATGCCAATATTTACCGCAAGATGGAAAAAAAGTACAGAGGCCACGCCGTATCCGTAAATTCGGCTGAAATCGGAACGCTGCCGTTCGGCCATGGTGATAATACGTAAAATTAATGTTAACTGTAAAATAATAACAGCTGTAGTCCCGAAAAATCCCCACTCTTCTCCAACGGTGCAAAAAATAAAATCGGTGTCTTGCTCAGGCACAAAATCATATTTGGTTTGTGTTCCCTGCAAATAACCTTTGCCCCAAAACCCTCCCGAGCCAATGGCAATTTTTGCCTGATTTACGTTGTAACCTTCTTTTTTTAAATTAATATTTCCCCTTCCTAACAAAACGTCAATACGTACTTTTTGATGTGATTCTAATTTCTCGTAGAGCTTTGATGTACCCCTGACCATCACGCAGGCCATGATTCCCACCAAAGCAACCAAGAAAATATTTTTTTTGTTTCTGCGGATAAAGAGAATGGTTATAGCGCATAAGCTCCCGATGATTATGAATAAATAAGTATTATCAACAAGTAATGCGAGCACGAATAAAACTGCGGCAACAAATCCTACCAGCAAAAAATTTACGGATAATCCTTCGCGATAAAGTGTAAAAATAAATGCGGCAAACACAATAGCCAAACCGGTTTCGTCCTGCAATTTTTTTATGATAACTAAAGGAATGCCGATAATGATAAGCGCGATAAATGTGTTTTTATATTGCCCTAAAAAACTGCGAAGCCCCCTGCGTTGGTTTTCTTCTCGCAGGTTTACGTTACTTAAAAATTTAGCGAGAGCAAGATTTGCAGCAAATTTCATAAACTCTGCGGGCTGAATTCCGAAACCGCCAAAACCAAACCAGGAGCGGCTTCCTTTAATTTCTCTTCCTACAAAAGGCACGATAAGACAGAGTACTAAAAATATTCCGTAAAAAACGTAAGCGAATACAGTAAAAAAATCGGCTTCGGTAACTAAAATTAAAATAGCTATTAAGGCGGCACTTCCAATCCAGATCAGTTCCTTTCCGTATTTCTGACTCATGTCAAAAATATTTTTGTGTTCCTCGTTATAAACGGCGGCGTAAATATTTCCCCAACCTAACAGCACCAATATAATATACAAGCCAACGGAGATTTTATCTACGTTTTTAAAAGGATTAAAGGTTTCTCTGCGGTAGGCGGCCATAATAACAAAGGTAAACAGCAAAGCGTAGTATGGCGAGGGCTGACTAAAAAGTTTTTAGCAGCTTAATCAACAAGGGCCTTAATGGCATTACTTATATGAAACTCCCCTGTACGTGTGCGGCGTAAATTACCTAAGTGAGCACCACTACTTAAGGCTATTCCAAAATCGCGGGCCAACGAACGGATGTAAGTGCCTTTGCTGCAAACTACTTTAAAATCTATTTCAGGGATTGCTATGCGGCTAATTTCAAATTTTTTTATGTTGACTTCTTTGGCTTTAACCGCAATTTCCTCTTCGCCACCCCGCGCCAAATCATATGCGCGCTTGCCGTTTACTTTTACGGCAGAGAAAACGGGCGGGGTTTGAATTTGTTTGCCTAAAAATTTTTGTGCAGTTTCAAGAATTAATTTTTCAGTAAGATGTTCTATAGGGAAAGTGGCATCAACTTCTCTTTCCAAATCAAAACACGGTGTAGTGGTACCTACCAAAAAAGTACCGGTATACTCCTTTTCCATAGCCTGTATCTGCTCAATAATTTTGGTTTTTTTACCTGTGCAAATTATCAATAAGCCGGTAGCAAGCGGATCTAAAGTGCCTGCATGGCCTACTTTTATTTTATCAGGATATGTTTTTCTGAGCGCAATTTTAATTTTATGGACTACCTCAAAAGAAGTTACTTTATAGGGTTTATCCACCAATAAAATATCGCCTTCGGTAAGATTGATGTTTTTGATATGTGGAAAAAACCGGTTGTAATCGAGTTTAAAAAAATCCATTACAACACGCTTAATTGGTAGCCCAAAAGATAAAGTATAATAATAATTCCTCCCGCCGCAATACGGTACCAGCCAAAAACTTTAAAACCATATTTGGTTAAAATATTTATAAACGATTTAATAGCTATTAAGGCTACTATAAAAGCGATGATATTTCCCAGTGCCAGTAATTTTATTTCGTGCGATGTAGGCATACCAAAATCCTTGTAATAATCATACAACTCTTTAACGGTTGCAGCGCCCATAGTTGGTACTGCGAGAAAGAAAGAAAATTCTGCTGCCGCGCGTTTTGTAAGATTTTGTGTTAGTCCGCCAATAATTGTAGCGGCCGAACGTGAAGTGCCCGGAAATAACATGGCTAATATTTGAAATAACCCGACAATAACAGAGGATTTATCAGAGGGTAAATCATCTTTCCCGGTTTTATTTTTTCCTTCAATCCATTTATCCAATGCTAAAAATAAAATTCCGCCAATAAAAAGAGCAATGCCTACTATAAGGGCACTCTCCATTACTTTATCAATATGCTTTTTTAATAAAATGGCAAATACCGCGGATGGAATAAACGCGAAAATCAATTTTTTGTAAAAATTTAAATCAATTTTTAAAAACTTCTGCCAATACACCACCACCACACTGAGTATTGCGCCTAATTGAATAACGACGGTAAACATTTTTGTAAATGCCTGAGATTCTATTCCCATAAAAGAAGAGCAGATAATCATATGCCCTGTGCTGGATACAGGCAAAAACTCGGTAAGACCTTCTACAATGGCCAGTATGATTGCTTGTACAAAATTCATAGATTATTCTTCGGCTTTTTTAGTCCTGCGCATAATAGCTACTAAAATAACGGCAAACCCTGCAAGGCAAACAAGAGGGGCTAAAGTAATACGTCTGGCGCTAAAAATTTCAGGGTTGAATTTATTGAGGTCGTCGCTGCCACCACCCATCATTAAAAGATACCCGATAAAAATTAAAATAACCCCGGTAAGGAGTATTTTATAATTTGCTTTGTCAATTCCAAAACCTTTGTTATCAGTACTCATGTAAAAATTTTAACAAATATAGCAAAAGCCTCAGATTATGCCGGTTTTCATTGATAAATTTTGTTAATGAGTAGGCCCGTGCTAAAAATGCAGGTCTTCCGCCTTAAGCCGCAGGTATTTTCTTACCGAAAGGGCTGAGCTGAGCCCCGAAATTAAAATTCCTACGATAATTGTAGCAAGAAAGAGAATTACAAGATAAGCCGGATTTTGCACCACTAATAACTCTGGTATAAAACGATTGGCCAGCATAATAAACACTACTACCAGAATATCGGCAATAATACCCGATATAACTCCGTTTACAATTCCTTTTATAATAAACGGCTTTCGTATAAAGCCCTGGGTGGCGCCCACTAAATACATGGTGCGTATTAAAAAACGCTTGGCGTAAATAGACAGACGGATGGTGTTATTGATAAGAGCTACGGCAATGACAATTAGTAAAAGCGAGAAAAATAAAATAATGGCGCTTATTTTTTTGGTGTTTTTACTGATGTTGTCAATCAATACTTTTTGGTAAACAACTTCGCGCACACTTTTGTCGGATGCAATTTCTTTTTCAATCCAGCTAATGCTGTCGGGGTTTGCGTAGTCTGCTTTTAAATTTATGTTTATAGCCGAGGGCAGTGGATTAAATCCTAAAAAAGCCACAAAGTCGTCACCCGTTTTTGCTTTCATTTCTTCGGCAGCTTCTTCTTTCGATTTAAAAGTGGCGAGTCTGGTGTAGTTAGCGGCGTCAATAATTTTTTTAAGGCGTTCGGCATCGGGCTCTTTGGCTTCTTCTTTTAAATAAACCTGCACAGCCACGTTTTCTTTTACATGGTTTACCAATGAGCGGGCATTTACAAAAATCCAGCCCACAAGGCCTAATAAAAAAAGTACCAGCGATAAACTTATTACAACCGTTGCCGATGATGTTTTTAATTTACTTTGAAGAGGTTGTGATGCCATGTTCCGCTAAATTACTATGCAGTGTGACTTGTTTATATTGGCTGAGACGAAGTAACTAACAAGGGAGTGTTAGGATAGGTTTTGGGCGTTTCCCCGCATGAAGAATTGTGTTTCAATGAATAGAATCGGCGGGGCCGGGCTTTTCGCTGCAAGTCCTCGCTTCCCAACAGCTCACTCCGGGCTTTCCATTGCAATTCCTAACGCAAATACAAACTTTGCGTCTCTGCGTGCTACTAACTTAAAAATTTTTTGCGTCTTAGCGCCTTTGCAGTGAAAATTATTTTCCTTCAAAAACCATTTGCCCGTTAACAAAAGTATAAAGCACTTTGCTTTTTAATATATCGCCTTCAGCACACTTCATTAAATCGGTATCCAACAAAATAAAATCAGCAAATTTACCGGGCTCCAAACTTCCTTTTTCTTTTTCTTCAAAATTAGAGTAGGCAGCCCAAATGGTCATTCCTTTTATGGTTTCTTCGCGCGTTAAAGCATTTTCCGGCTGAAAACCTCCCGCGGGGAAACCTTTTGTATCTTTTCTGAAAACCGCCGCATAAAAAGTTTTAAAAGGGGAAATATCTTCTACCGGAAAATCGGTTCCTAAAGCGACAATGCCGGCTGCTTTCAGTAAATCTTTGTAGGCGTAAGCGTATTTTATTCTTTCTTTTCCCAATCGTTGTTCTGCCCAATACATATCGCTGGTGGCGTGCGTGGGTTGAATGGAAGGAATAATCCCAGAGCCTTTCAATTTCAAGAGGTCTTCTTTAGAGGTAATCTGGAAATGTTCGATCCGCCAGCGGGCAGTATTCGCGCTAACATTGTATGTTGTAGTAACCGATTGTGTTCCGTCCTTCTCAAAATTTGTAATTGTTTCAAAAAGATAAACTTTCTCAACAAGACGAACGGCTGAATCTCCAATACAATGTGTATTCATTTGAAAACCTTTTCCAATTAAAACTGCTGCTTTCTCGGGAAAGTGTTGAGGGTGACTCAACAAAAATCCCTTCCATCCTTTTTTGTCTTCATAATCTTTCAGCAAACAAGCACCGCGAGAACCAAGTGCGCCATCGGCATAAAATTTAAATGAATGAACATTTAATTTATCCGTTTTGTACGGGCCGGTTTTAAAATAGTGTTTGTAGTTCGGTGCGCTGTCGCTGAGCATAGCGTATATGCGCATTTTTAAATCACCTTTTTTTTGTAATTCGTCAATGATATCAATATCATCTTTCATTAAACCTGCATCGTCAACGGTTGTCAGTCCTACTGCAAAGCAATTTTTTTGCGCGGCCAGCAAAGCTTTTTGCATTTGTTCTTTGGTAGGTTGTGGAATTACTTTTGTAACCAAATCAACAGCGTTGTCAATTAAAATGCCGGTAAGAATCGTACATTTTCCAAGTATATACATATTATCTCTTAATAGATGACAAGGCCAGGGCATGTTTAATAAAGAGCCGCCCTCTACTTTTGTTGTACCGGTAATTTGTGCCAGTTCCAAAGCTTTATGGTTTGCGAGTGCTGCATGCCCGTCAATTCTTTTCAATAAAACCGGGGTATTAGGAAAGAGAATATCGAGTTCAGTATTTGTGGGATATTCTTTAACGGCCCAGTCATTTTGATCCCAACCACGGCCAATTATCCATTTTCCTTTGCCGGTATCAGCAGGATGTGCTTTTACAAACTCTTTTACGCGCTCAATTACTTCATCAAAAGATTTTGTGCCAACCAAATCTATTTGTTGCAAACCTAAACCATATCCTAAAAAATGGCAGTGCGCGTCAATAAACCCAGGGAAAATAGTTTTTCCATCCGCATTCATCAAGGTTGAGCTGTTGTATTTTGTTTTTATTTCTTCATCGGTTCCGGTAGCCACAATTTTACCGCCGCTTATAGCCATACTTTGTTGTACGGAAAAAGCAGAATCAACGGTGTAAATATTGGCGTTGAAAACAATTAAATCAACCCATTGTTGTTTTTGACTGCACGAAAATAAAAACAACATGGAAAAGGAAAGTACAAGTTTTATATATCTCCGCGTTAGGGATTGTAGTGGAAAGCCCGGACTGAATCCTGCTCTGTATTTGGCAGGGTGAAGGAGGACTTGTAACGTAAAGCCCGGCCCCGCAGAAGCCTGAATAATTAAGGATCTTTTACCAAATTTTTTTTGCGGCAGCGGGGGAACGCCCGAATAATTATCCTTCATCTTGCTAAAGTATGAAAAACCAAAAAAGAAATACAAAATTATTTTTTACGCATTACCAATTGCAGGGGAACGCCGGTATAATTAAAATGCTCTCGCATTTTGTTTTCTAAAAAGCGGTTGTAGTTTTCGTACACATACTGCGGCATGTTGCAAAAGAAAATAAACATGGGTATGCCTTTCATTTGCGTAACAAATTTTATTTTTACATGCTTGCCTTTAATTGCGGGAGGGGGATATGTTTCAACCAGAGGTAGAAAAAAATCATTGAGTGCGCGTGTAGAAATTTTTTGCTTGCGGCGTTGGGCAACATCCAACGCTACTTCAACGGCTTTTAATACACGTTGTTTTTCGTGAACGGAAACAAATAAAATAGGCACATCTTTAAAAGGAGCCAAACGTTGACGAATAGTATCCTCGTATTCTTTTGCGGTTTGTGTGGTCTTCTCAATCAAATCCCATTTATTAACCACAAACACTACGCCTTTGTGATTTTTTATAGCCAACTCAAAAATAGCAAGGTCCTGTGCTTCTAAACCTAATTGGGCATCGAGCATCAGCATAATTACATCGCAACTTTCAATGGCTTTTATGGAACGCATCACGCTGTAAAATTCCAGATCTTCATGCACTTTTGCCTTGCGTCGGATTCCCGCTGTATCAATCAACCAGAAATCGTGGCCAAAGGCTTTGTAACGTGTGTGTATAGTATCGCGCGTAGTGCCGGCAACAGGGGTAACAATATTTCTTTCAACTCCCAACAAAGCATTTGTTAGTGAAGATTTGCCTACGTTGGGCCTTCCTACAATTGCAATTTTAGGAATATCGTCTTCTTCTACTTTTTCTTCATCTTCTAAAGCTTTTACAACTTCATCCAATAAATCTCCGGTGCCGGCACCACTTATTGCAGAGATCGGATGCACATCGCCTAATCCTAATTCATAAAAATCGGCAGAGTACGCGGTGTATTGCGCATTGTCTGCTTTATTAGCAATTAAAAAAACTTTTTTTCCGCTCTTACGTACTAATGTGGCAACGTCTTTATCAAAACGGGTAACGCCTTCATGGGTATCAACTACAAACATCAGCATAGTAGCTTCATCAATGGCAATTTGTACCTGTTTACGGATTTCTTTTTCAAAAACATCATCACTCCCGGTAATATAACCGCCGGTATCAATCACACTGAATTCACGACCGTTCCACTCTGCTTTTCCATAATGCCTGTCTCGCGTAACGCCCGATACTGCGTCAACAATAGCCTCGCGACTCTCCGTTAAGCGGTTAAAGAGGGTTGATTTGCCTACATTGGGTCGGCCTATAATGGCAATTAAGTTGGACACGTTGGAAATTGATGATTGTTAGAAGGACGATTTAAGAATTTTGTGCAAAGATAACAATTAGATTTTAAGGAGGGAAACAGTAATGGAACCATGCGTTAAGAATGGATGTAAGTTGAATTCTTTCAATTAAAAGCTGCGTTTAAAGAAAGGAGGTGATTTATCCTGTTACCGGTACTATTTCATGAGAAAAATGTACTCCCGAAAGGAATTCCCCGGCATCCGACATACTATCCTCATCGCCCTCTTCGTATTCCCATCTTATAAACACATTTTTGCCTTTTGCAAAATGAGCGTCAAGTTTTTTGAACATCAGAAAAAATTGTCGGGCCGAACTTGTGTTATAATAATACAACCGGAAGAGTAAATGAAGTTTTTGATTTGTTTCAAAATAATTTTCGATCCAGGTATTTATCGGCGAAAAAGTGCCCTCCACATCCTCAGGTATCATTCGGCCTTCCAGTTTTAAAAACGAGCTTTCCTTATCGAAGATCACCAGAGGTGTAAGCGCCGTTTTTTCGATGTATAAGGAATTCATTTTTTAAAATTCGCAATTTTTAGGCGTCCGGGCAAAAGCGATAATATCACGTATGTTAGTCATACCGGTAACAAATAAAACCAAACGTTCGAAACCAAGGCCAAAACCTGCGTGCGGACAAGCGCCGAAGCGACGTGTATCCAGGTACCAATACATTTCTTCGGCCGGGATGTGCATTTCTTTCATACGTTGCAAAAGTTTATCGTAACGTTCTTCGCGTTGCGAGCCGCCTATAATTTCTCCGATACCCGGAAACAACACATCCATGGCGCGTACGGTTTTATCATCATCATTCTGACGCATGTAAAATGCTTTTATCTCTTTTGGATAATCAGTAAGAATAACGGGTTTTTTAAAATGCTTTTCTACCAGGTAACGTTCGTGTTCGCTTTGCAAATCGGCGCCCCATTTATCAATGAGGTAAGTAAATTTTTTCTTTTTGTTGTGATTACTTTCACGTAAAATTTCAATTGCCTGGGTATAAGTAATGCGTTCAAAACTATTTTCTACGCAGAATTTTAATTTATCGAGCAGGTTCATTTCAGAACGTTCGGTTTGCGGCTTTTGTTTTTCTTCTTCCAGCAAGCGATCGTTTAAAAATGCAAGGTCGTCGGCACATTTATCCAATGTTTCTTTAATTACGTATTGCAACATTTCCTGCGCCAAATCCATGTTGTCGTTTAAATCATAGAAAGCCATCTCCGGTTCTATCATCCAGAATTCTGCCAAGTGGCGTGTAGTATTTGAGTTTTCTGCACGGAAAGTAGGGCCGAAGGTATAAATCTCACCCAATGCCATAGCGGCAAGTTCTCCTTCTAACTGTCCGGATACAGTAAGATTTGTGCTCTTACCGAAAAAATCTTGTGAAAAATCTATTTCTCCGTTTTCAGTTTTCGGCGGATTTTTTAAATCTAAAGTGGTAACGCGAAACATTTGTCCGGCACCTTCAGCATCACTTGCCGTAATTATCGGAGTATGCAAACACGCAAAACCTTTTTCCTGGAAAAATTTGTGTACGGCATAAGATAAAACATTCCGCACCCGGAACACTGCACTGAATGTACTTGTGCGAAAACGTAAATGCGCTATCTCACGTAAAAATTCTAAGCTGTGTTTTTTTGGTTGCAATGGATATTTTTCAGGATCGCTATCGCCGAGAATTTCCAATGAATTTGATTTCAATTCGTATTTCTGCCCTTTTCCTAAAGAGGGAATCACTGTTCCTGCTGCACTGATGCAGGCACCGGTAGTAATGCGTTTTAAAGTTTCTTCAGGCATGTTGGAAAAATCAACCACCACTTGTAAATTATTTATCGTTGAGCCGTCGTTAAGTGCGATAAACTGGTTGTTGCGAAAAGTACGCACCCAACCTTTTACACAGGTTTCGTAACCGTTTTTATCGGAAGCAAGAATGTCTTTTATTTTAGTTCTCTTCATAAGGGTGCAAAAGTAATATTTTTACTGTAAGAGCTATACCGGCACAGTATATTTAACCTGTGTAAGATCTAAAACGCGACTGGTTCTTTCTCTTGTTTTTTGACATAATTCGGCATCTTTGCCCAGTGATTGCCCGAAAGAAGGAATCATTTCTTTCAGTTTATCCTGCCATAAAGGGGAAGCAACTCTGTCTTTAAAACAACGTGTAATCAGATCGAGCATAATAGAAACCGCGGTAGAAGCACCCGGAGACGCGCCCAATAAAGCAGCAATCGAACCATCTGCCGAATTCACAATCTCGGTGCCAAATTCCAATACACCTCCATGGTCGTGATCTTTTTTAATAACCTGTACGCGCTGACCTGCTTCTTCTAAAACCCAATCTTCCATTTTAGCGGTAGGCACAAATTTTTTCAATGCTTCTAATCTGTCTTCGGGCGATTGCCGCACCTGGTCGATTAAATATTTTGTAAGCGGAATATTATGTAAACCTGCCGATACAATCGGAATTAAATTATCCAATTGCAAAGAAGCAGGAAGATCCATGAGTGAACCGTGTTTTAAAAATTTGGTAGAGAAACCGGCGTAAGGGCCAAACAGCAATGCTTTTTTTCCGTTGATTATGCGTGTATCTAAATGCGGTACCGACATAGGCGGCGCGCCAACTTCGGCTTTGCCGTAAACTTTTGCCGCATGTTTCTTTATTACTTCTTCGTTCTTGCAAACCAGCCATTGTCCGCTTACCGGGAAACCTCCAAAACCATCTCCTTCAGGAATTTCAGCTTTTTCCAATAGAGGCAAAGAACCTCCGCCGGCGCCGATAAAAACAAAATGCGCTTCATGGGTTTTCTTTTCGTGATTTACCAAATTTTTTGCTTCCAGTTCCCAATTGTCGTTTTCTTTCTTCTCTAAAAAAACAACTTCATGATTCATGTTCAGTGTAACGCCGGGCTGTGCCGCAAGATGTTTGAAGATACGACGTGTTAATTCGCCAAAATTCATATCTGTTCCGATCTCCATTCGCGTAGCCGCGCATTTTTGATTTTTGTCGCGGTTTTCCATCATCAACGGGAACCATTTTTCCATTTGCTTTTTATCCTCGGTATAAATCATGTCGCTGAAAAGCGGATGTTGGGTAAGCAGTTCAAAACGTTTTTTGAGATAGGCGGCATTCTCATCTCCCCAAACAAAACTCAGGTGCGGAATTTTATTAATGAAAGTATGTGGATCGGAAATATATTTTTTTTCAACCAGGTAAGCCCAGAATTGTTTGGATACCTCAAACTGCTCGGCAATTTTTAATGCCTTTGTAATATCCACTTTGCCGTCTTCGTGTTGCGGTGTATAATTCAATTCGCAAAAAGCGGAGTGGCCGGTACCGGCGTTGTTCCATGCATCCGAACTTTCGGCGGCAATAGTATCCAATCTTTCATAAATCTCAATGGTAAGATGCGGGTCTATTTCCTTGAGAATAAAACCAAGCGTTGCGCTCATGATACCGGTACCGATTAAAACTACATCGGGATGCGTTACTGCTTTGTGGTGAATGTGAAAAAAGTGTGACATATTATAAATTTAATTTTTTGGTTTTCGTAATACAATTATTTTCATTCTTAAATCAAAATCGGGGCGATCGTTTTTATCGGTGCCGACTTTTGCAATGGTATCAACTATTTCCATCCCGTAAATCACTTCGCCGTATACGGTATAATTTCCGTCGAGATGCGGAGTGCCGCCAATTTTTTTGTAAGCCCTTTTTTGCTCATCCGAAAAAGTATAGTGCGTTTTTTTTTCATAAGAAGGGGTAATTAAAGAATCCAGAATTTTTTCTGTAATCGTAAGACTATCATTCTTTTTTTCCTTTTTATAATTCTCGTAATTTTTTTTCATAATTGCGTTAGCGGCCAAATTTAAAATACTGTCTTTAAGCTGATTTCTCAAAGGCCTGTTAATTCTATATTCATAAAGTTTTAAATCGCGATCGGTTAAAGGACCTCTTCCTTGCGTAATATAAAACTGGCAAGCGGAAGATTTTTTGAGCGGATTTTTATCGTCACTTTCTCTCGCCGCAGCAAGCATTCCCCGTTTATGAAAAATATCTTTATTAATCTCGGGCATTATCCATGCATAATGCGGGATGAATAAAAACGGAAAAGGAAAAATTTGTGTATTAAAATCAAATCGCTCCCATTCAATCACGTCGCCATCACCCAGCAATTGACCGGGTTTTGCTCTACGCGAATCGGGGTCGCCACCCTGTATCATAAAACCATCAATAACCCTGTGAAAAAGCAGGCTATCATAGAAGCCGGCGGCGGCCAGTTTAAGAAACATATCACGGTGCAGGGGAGTTTGGTTAAAGAGGCGGATTTTAATAGGGCCATATTTTGTTTCGATAAGTATAAGGGCGGTTTTAGAGCTGTCGGCGTAAATGCTTGAAATTTGGGCTTTTACAAGGCTTAATCCGAGATTCAGGAAAATCAATAAGAAAAAAAGAATTTTAACTTTTAGCAGAAATTTCATAACTTTGTTTAAAATGCTAATTAACGAAATATGCCACGATTAAAAAAATCGGGTAAATTTTGTGTAACCTCATAAAAATTAAAAAAAATGAAAAGGAATTTCTACGCTTTTTTGTTGATTGTGCCCGTAGCTTTTGCATTGATTGTGCAATTGAATTCGTGTAATGCGCCCAAGCCTTCTAAATGCGTTATTACCGTAAGGGATAGTTCGGGTAACAAGTTGTTATCAGGTGTAGCGGTGCATTTGTATGCGAACGTTACTTATAACGGAAATACCTCAGTTGCCGATTTAAAAGCGGATGGAGTTACCGGAAGCGATGGAAGAATAGGATTTACTTTTAAAAACCCTTGCGTTATGGATGTGAAGGCTACAGTGGGTTCATGTACTGTAACACCAGGCAACCATGTATACTGTAACGGAAGCGGGATTGTAAAATGCGAAGAAGGAAAAACAGCAGAGAAGACCATCCGTATCGACCACTAAGATTTAAAATAAAATTATAAATACAGCAGGAGCTAAAAAGGCTCCTGTTTTTTTTTGGTGATTATAGAAAAGAATTTTCGTTTCAGGTAAATTTTCTGTATATTTGGTAGAATGATGTTTTATTAAGTGATTTTTGAATTTTTAAAAAGGACAAAATGAGAAATAAATTACCCGCTTTTTTACTTATGGTGCCTGTGGCATTCATTTTGCTTACATTTAACTCTTGTAACGCTCCTCAGCCATCCAAGTGTATTATTACTGTTAGGGATAGTGCCGGCGACAGATTAATGGTAGGTGTGGCTGTCCATTTATATGCGAACGTTTCTTATAACGGAAACCATATTGCCGACCTGAAAGCAGATGGTATTACAGGAAGCGACGGGAAAGTTGCTTTTACATTTAAAAACCCTTGTGTGATGGATGTATTGGCAACGGTAGGCTCATGCACAGTATCTGCCGGCAATCACGTTTATTGCAATGGAAGTGGAATTGTAAAATGCGAAGAAGGAAAAACGGCCGAGAAAACAATCCGTATTGACCACTAAGCCGGCAGAAAACCAATTTTTTTATTGACTTTATTATATAGCAGTAACCCTAAAAACGCTCCTGTTGAGTTTGCAATAAAATCAAACCAATCGCCGCTGCGGGATGAGAAGATATAGAATTGCATCAATTCTAAACAACCGCCATAAATCATGCAGAAAGTTAATGCGTACCAACCATAACCCTTGATAAGATGTTGGAGGGCACGCATAAATAAAATTTGTTCGATAAAAAACATTCCAGCGTGCACAAATTTGTCAAACGACAAAAGTTCCAGCCAACTTATATGTGGAATGGCTTTTCCCGGCATACTGCATAGGCCGAAAATAATAAGTGTCCAGGTAATAAAAGGAAGGAATTTTTTCACGCTTTTGAAAAAAGCTCATTTACTTTTTCCCAATTCACTACATTCCACCAGTTAGTAACATAATCGGCGCGTTTGTTTTGATATTTCAAATAGTAAGCGTGTTCCCAAACGTCAAGCGCTAAAACAGGCTTGCCTTTCGCTTCACTGAAACTCATTAAAGTATTATCCTGGTTGGGCGTGCTGCAGATTTTTAATTTTTTATCGCTTACCACTAACCAGGCCCAGCCACTGCCAAAACGTTTCATGCCTGCATCAGCAAATTGTTTTTTAAATTCTTCAAATGAAGTAAAAGAAGAATTGATAGCATCGGCAATTTTTCCGGTAGGAACATTTGCTTTCGCATCTTTATTTTCTTTCATCAGCGACCAGAAAAGAGAATGGTTGTAATGCCCGCCCCCGTTATTGCGCACGGCTTCCGAATAAGAATTTATGTTTATAAAAATTTCTTCCAGTGTTTGATGCCCGGGGTTTTTTGTTGTTTGCAGTGCTGCATTTAATTTATCTACATAAGCCTGGTGGTGTTTGTCGTGATGCAGTTCCATCGTTTGCTTATCGATAAACGGCTCCAATGCATCATACGGGTAGGGTAGGACAGGGAGTGTAAATGTTGCAGCAGTAAAATTTTCTCCGCTCAACTCTTCAATAGCTTTTAATTTTTCTTCAGAAAGTGCTTTGGCAGCTATTCCGCTTAGCGAAACAAGCGCTGTTTTTTTTAAAAAATTTCTACGCGAATCCATTTTAAAATTCAATTAATATTTGATTTTTCTCAACGGCCATACCTTTTTTAACGGAAACCTTTTTTACAATTCCGTCGGCAGGCGACTTTAAAATATTTTCCATTTTCATGGCTTCCAGTATCAATAAAGCATCTCCTTTTTTTACATTGGCACCTTCGCCAACCAAAATATTTAAAACCATTCCCGGCATAGGCGCTTTAATATTTGAAAATTTATTGGCAAGGGCTTTATCCATTCCTAACTGATGTAAAAGCTCATCATACCTGTCTTTTACTGAAATGCTGTAAATGGTTTGATTAACTTTTACCTGGAAAGTTTTTTCGGAAGCATTGTGGCTAACCACTTCTGCGTTATACGATTTATGATTTTTGATAATATGAAAGGAATTTTCTTTTACCTCAATTAAATCAAAGGCAAAATCTTTTCCGTCCGAAAGCCAGGCTCCGTCTTTTTTTTCGAAACTGAAATCGTGTTTGTTATTTACTTTTACTTTGTACATATATTTTCTATAAGATGCGCTTCAAAGATATTACATTAAGGTTTCCGCGCCTTATTTTTTTAGTTAAAATAATAGATATATATGTTGGAAGTATTTATATTAATCACATAAAAGTTAGAATATGTGTAAAATCTTATCTATTCTACTAATACTACCAATGTTTTTATTTGTGCATATAATAACAGGTTTGGTATTTGCCTTTTAGAATTGAATTTTATAAGAAATTCCTTTTTTTCCATGCATGTTTACCTTGGCATTTAATTGCTCGCCCAGCATAAAAATGAGTTGCATACCCAGGTTTGAGTGTTTTTTAACACTAAATCCGGCAGGAAGGCCCTTGCCATCGTCTTGTATCGTAAGTGAATAGTTATTTTTTACATTTTTTAAAGAAATGCTAATGGTTCCTTTGTTTTCAGGAAAGGCGTGTTTAAGCGAGTTACTGATAATTTCGTTAAGGATTAACCCGAGGGGAATCATACGGTCAATATCAAAATATACGCCCTCGTTTATGTTAAAAGAAAAGATAATCTGCATTTTAGGGCGGCGGTACGATTCGTAAATACTTTTGCACAAAGTTTTAATATAGTTGTTCAGTTGTACCCGGCTGAGGTCGGAAGTGCTGTACAACATCTCGTGCACCAAAGCCATTGATTTGATGCGGTTGCGGCTTTCGCGAATGAGGGAAAGAAATTTTTTATCTTTTTCGTTATAGGTTTGAAGGCTTAAAAGGCTGGAAATAATTTGTAAATTATTTTTTACACGATGGTGTATCTCACGCAGCAGTTGTTCTTTTTCGCGCAATGAAACAGTGGAATTTTTTAATTCCTCACCCAACATATTTACACCGGCGCTTATCGCGTCAAAAATATCGCCTTCGTTCCCGATTTTTGTTTTTTGCGAAAAATCCAGCCTTGCGTAGGCCATTATTACTTCCAGGATTTTCTTTTCTTTAGATCGGGCAGATACAGTTCTGTACTTGAGCTCTGACATACTTTATAAAAATTTTTTCAGCCATTTCAGGGCTTCTTCTTCGTTTGTAAAAAGTTTGGCAGGTACGCTGGGTTTATTTAAGCCCATAAAAAAATTACCAATAACGCGGCTTAACGGTGAATCTATTAAAATGCCGAAACAGATAATTACGGTTTCACGGTTATTGATAGAAAAGTGATCGCGCGCTTCCTTGGTAATGTATTTAATATATCTGGAATCAATTAATAAAGGAAATTTTTTGTCTTTAAACAATGAAAAAACTGCCTCGGTATTTTCAACAGCTTCTTTCAGTTTTACTTCGGCATTTTTCTTTACAACTGTTCGGGCTATACCGTCTTCTCCCATCCAGGTGGTATAAGCAGTAGTTTTAACGGGATTGTTTTTACCGGCTTGCATAAGACTCATAAATATATCAAAAGAATCAGAATTTGTGAAAATAGTTAAAAATGTTGTTTTTTTAACATAAATACCTGTTAAAAATCAACATATATTAGTAATATTGGTGACAATTTTTACACATACAAAACGGAAAAAAATTATCCATTAACAATTACAAAAAATAAAACTATGGCAAAAAAATCAAAAAAAGCTTCCAGGAAGCATGTTAAAAAGAAACCTGTAAAAAAAGCGGCAAAAAAAAGCGCAAAGAAAAAAGCGGTAAAAAAACCGGCTAAAAAAGCAAGTAAAAAACCGGCGGCAAAACCATTACCAAAATCAACTACTGTCAGCCCGTATTTAACTTTTGCCGGTAATTGCGAAGAAGCATTTAATTATTACAAATCTGTTTTTGGCGGACAATTTACTTATATGGGCAGGTTTAAAGAAATGCCTCCGATGGAAGGCCAGCCCTCAATGTCTGAAGCAGACGGCGAAAAAGTTATGCACGTTTCATTGCCTATAAGCACCGAAACTTTTTTAATGGGCAGCGACAGCTCTGAAGCATTTGGTCAGGCGACCGTAATGGGAAATAATTTTTCTATTTCGGTAAACGCGCGTAATAATGCAGAGGCAGATCGTTTGTACCACGGCCTTTCTGCGGGAGGACATGCTACCATGCCAATGAATAAAACTTTTTGGGGTTCTTATTTTGGCATGTGTATCGATAAATTCGGTATACAGTGGATGGTAAGTGTGGAAGAAGCTAAAAAATAAAACTTAAATAATTTTAAAAAGAAAGGGCGGAGTTCAATTTTTGCCCTTTTTTATTTTTGTTGCAACCTGTCAAGTCGTGCCCGGATGTATTTATGCGTTGGCAAAAGCGATTGCTGTATTCTTTTGGCATAATGTATACTATCTAAAATCTCTCTTTGCTTTTCTTCTACCAATTGCTTTTGCGCTTCTATGATTATATTTTGCGCCTTGGTTAATTTAAAGCGTTTAAATAAAAGTATTGTATAAACACCAATAGCGAGCAGGATAAAAGCCGAAAAAAACAAGACCGTATTTTTACGCTTGTCGCGTTCGTTACCCAATAAAATGTCTTTTAATTTTTCTTTTTTCAGGCTTTCTATTTCCAGTGTTTTCTTTTCACTCTGAAACTGTTCGGTAAGTTCGTTCAGTTGCTTACGGCTTTCGATATTAATTACAGAATCTTTGTATTGAATATGCTTTTCTAAAAATCCGTATGCTTCATCGGCTTTACCCATGGCTTTGTAGCAAAGACCTATCTCCAGATAAATTTGAAAAAGATACTGATTGGAATTTATTTCCTTTGAGCAACGCTCGGCAATCCCGAGGTATTTTAAAGCTTCGTTGTAATTCTTTTTTAAACGGAGTGTTTTACCCAGGTTTTGCCCGCTTACAGCCATCATTTCCACATCGTTTAATTTTTGTTTGATGGCAAAAGATTTTGTAAAATAGGTAAAGGCCGAATCAGTATTGTTTAAAAGCACGTAAGTCTCACCAAGGTCGTTGTAGCTGTCTCCCAAAGCGCTTATAAGGTTTAATTCTTTTCGTAAGGCAATGGCTTCCGTTCGGTATACCAGCGATTGTTTAATTTCTTTGAGTAACATGTGCGCGTTGGCAAGGTTATTTAAGGCGGATGAAAGTCCGCGGCGAAGATTCTTTTTGCGGTCGTATTTAATCGACACTTCCAAAAAAGGAATGGCTTCACGGTATTTTCCGGCACTGGTATAAATAAATCCTAAAGAATTGGAGATGCTCGCTTCCCAGTTTTCATTGGTATTTTTTTGTGCAATGCGATAGGCCTGCATTCCCGCCTCAATGCCTTTTTTGTAATTACTCGTTACATAATAAGAAATGGCTATAGCGCTATAACCTAAAAAACGGGCTGTATCATAATTTAATTTTTCGCCCAAAGCAAAGGCTTGTTGCCCGTAATATAAAATAGAATCGGGCCGGTTCCAGCTTATCGCATTTGCCAGGGCACCGCAGGCACGAGCTGTTTTTTTATCCTGCGCACCGACCTTGAGAATCCGTAATAGAGAGTCTTTGTCCTGAGCTCTGCAAAAACTACTTTGAGAAAAAAAAGAAATCAAAAATATGACCGTGATTTTTTTCAAGCCAGGCCCGCAGTTACATTTATGGTTGTGTTTAATAATTTAGAGATAGGGCAATTTTTTTCGGCATCGGCAACAAGCTCATCGAATTTTGCTTTGTCGATACCTGGTACTTTTGCTGTAACCGTTAAAGCGGAAAGCGTGATGGCTCCTTTTTCGGGATCCAGGGTAATTTCGCATTTGGTATCGATATTATCGGCGGTAAAACCTGCTTTGTTTAAACTGAAACTTAATTTCATTGTAAAACATCCCGCATGCGCGGCGGCTATTAATTCTTCGGGGTTAGTGCCAACGCCTTCGGCAAAACGGCTGCCGAAAGAATATTGCGTTTTATTTAATACGGTGCTTTGTGTGGTAAGATTGCCTTTGCCTTCTTTACCTGTTCCTTGCCAATTGGCTGTTGCATGCCTTTTCATTTTGTATTGATTTTATTTGTGAAGGGTAAATATAAGATGAATTCTAATGTAATGATACAATATGTGGAATCTTAAACAAACCGGCGATAACCTGTATAAAATCAATTAAATTTGATAAAAATATTTTTTTGCCAATGCCAATCATAAAAAGTACAGAAGAGTTAATGGAAAAAATGAGGCTATTGGTTGAGAAAGGCGAGGAGGATAACGTAATTGAATCAAAACTTGAAGAGGATGGAATTGAAGGTGATCGTACAGAGCGGCTTATGTTGTATGCAAACGCTTACAGAAAACTTTATAAAAAAAGAATAGCGGTTATTCAGATTATTTTCTGGATTCTGGTTATTATGGCAATGACAATAATTGAATTAGTGATTATGTCGAAAAGTTTTATTCTTGAAGGGACCATACTCGTAACAAGCCTTCATCAGATTGTAAGCGGAATAATAAAGTATTACAGGGCCTGATTCAGAATATGTGTTAGGGATTGCGGCGAAACGCCCGCTTATTTTAAATTAATAAGTAATCGTCCCTCTGATAATATGGTTCCCTGCAGAACCACCCACACTTGTATTCGAAAAAGTAGCCGCATTGTTAGAGGAGGCGCCCTCGGTTACGTTTACTGAACCACTGATTGCTGTAGAAGTTCCGTGTGTGTTAGAAAAACTGAAAGTGCATTTTCCGAAAGAGGGTTGCCCCGAAGTAATGATGTATGTGCCAGAGGCGGGCGGTTGCGAGCCCCAGAAAACAATTTGCAGTTCGGGGTTTCCGCCGGAGCCATAAACAACAATACCAAAATTACCACTACTGTTAAACGAACTATGCGTTGGATTTGCCACGATAGTATCGTCCACAATAAAACTGGTTTGAGTTGTTTGACTATTGGTTTTTGCAGGGCTTTGTTCTTTTTTACAGGAGTTGATAAATACCAATACAAGGCAACTGAGTACGCTTAAAAAAATAAAGGCTGTTTTTTTTATATCCGGCATTATATAACTCTTTTAACAAAGGTAGGCTATAATTAAAAAGATTGATATCCGACTTGATTTTTTAACTATTTCCATAAAAATCACTTTTTTCCCATAACACCCCCTGTTTTTTCAACAGTTTTAATAAAAAAGTTGATATTTTTTAAATACACCCCCTGTTTTTTGGCTACATTTGTCTTGCTTTTTGAGTTAATAACCTTTAAACCCTTAAAAAACCATGGAAAATCGCCGTTTTTCTGCCCTGCAGGAAGTATTGCACCGCACTCCGGTAGAGCCCGCTGCTCCCGGAACACAGATTTCTGAATACTATGGCTCTAACGTATTTGGTTACGATGCCATGAAAGAATTTTTAAGCGAAGAAGCTTTTTTAATGGTGATGAACGCTATTGAAAAAGGAACTTCGATTGACCGCAAGATTGCTGACCAGGTTGCTTCTGCCATGAAATCATGGTCAACCGCGAAAGGCGCGACGCATTATACACACTGGTTTCAACCCTTAAACGGAACCACTGCTGAAAAGCACGACGGATTTTTTGAACCCGTAGGCAACGGCCGCGCCATTGAACGTTTCAGCGGAAGTCAGTTAGTACAACAAGAACCGGACGCGTCAAGTTTTCCGAGCGGAGGAATACGCAACACCTTTGAAGCACGTGGTTATACCGCATGGGATCCGACTTCACCCGCTTTTGTTTTTGATAAAACACTTTGCATACCTACTATTTTCGTTTCTTATACCGGAGAAGCGTTAGATTATAAAACTCCCCTGTTAAAATCATTACACGCTTTAGATAAAGCTGCAACGGATGTTTGCCAGTATTTTGATAAAAACGTTACTAAAGTAATCGCCACTTTAGGTTGGGAGCAGGAATATTTTTTAGTGGATGCTGCCTTATATAATGTACGCTATGATTTGCAACAAACCGGCCGCACGCTTTTAGGAGCATCACCTGCCAAAGGGCAGCAGTTGGAAGATCACTACTGGGGTTCTATACCTGCGCGCGCCACTGCCTATATGCGCGATTTTGAATACGAGTGCCATCTTTTAGGAATACCCGTGCGTACACGCCATAATGAAGTTGCCCCTGCACAGTTTGAGTGTGCCCCGGTTTTTGAAGAAGTAAATTTAGCAGTTGACCACAACCAGTTATTAATGGACGTAATGGAGAAAGTTGCGATTCGTCATAACCTGCGCGTATTGTTGCACGAAAAACCTTATGCGGGTGTTAACGGAAGTGGTAAGCACAACAACTGGAGTCTGGCAACAAACACCGGAAAAAATTTATTAAGCCCGGGCAAAACTCCAAAAACCAATTTACAATTCCTGACATTTTTTGTTAATACGATTAAAGCAGTTTACGAGCATGCCGATTTATTACGCGCTTCA
>DATMMV010000078.1:0-94279 GCA_035569635.1 Bacteroidia bacterium
CTCTGTAACAACTTTCAGTAATGTAATTTTTAACAATACAGCTACTGTCTCTAATCCTACAGGTTCATTTAAAAAAGCAGATTTTAAAAGCGATGCCAGTTTTACAAGCAGTAACACATACGATAGTTTATTTTTTGCATCGGCACACACATATGTATTTACCTATAACACCACGCAAAATATAAATACTTGTTTTAAAGCTAACGGTGCCTGCGGTCAGCTTATAACATTTCAGTCAAGCCAGGCCGGTAGCCAGGCATCTATAAGCAAGACTTCAGGTGCGGTTAATATAGGTTATATAAGCATGAAAGATATGAATGCTACCGGCGGAGCAACTTTTACTGTTAATAATGCTACCAACCTTGGTGACAATACCGGTTGGACAATAAACACCGCAACGGGACAAAATTTATATTGGGTGGGAGGTATAGGTAACTGGAGCAATCCTTTACATTGGTCAACAACAAGCGGCGGCACACCCGGCACTTGCATTCCTACTATATATGATAATGTGTTTTTTGACGCGAACTCATTTACGGCAAGCGGGCAAAGTGTAACAATTGATATAGTTGCTTATTGTGACAGCATGGACTGGAGCGGGATTACACATTCTGATATTATGACGGGCACTTCTGACCTTCATATTTTCGGTTCGCTTAAACTTTCTTCAAATACATCCGTTGTTAATTATACCGGTAATTTATTTTTTGCTTCCAACGGCTCGGGTAACAGAATTACTTCAGCAGGAAGAATTTTCGGAACAACTGTTTATTTTACAGGTAACGGCGACTGGACATTGCAGGATGCTTTTGCAACAACATCTGCTCTTTATTTGAATCAGGGAACATTAATTTCAAAAAGTAATAATATTTCCTGCAATTTATTTTCTTCTGCCGGAAACAATGTCCGCTCAATTATTTTAGGTTCATCAACAGTTACCATCAGCACTAACGGAACCGGGTGGAATGTTACCGGAAGTAATTTTGCTTTGGATGCCGGAACATCACTTATTAAATTTACAACAACGGGCTCTTATGTTTATTTAACAGCGGGAACAAATGACGTTTACTACGATGTGTTGTGGGTAAATCCCGGCACAGGAGGTTATATAAACGGAGGAACATCTACCTATCATAACGTAACTGTTAACGGCGGCGGAGCAATCAGCCCTGCGGCAGGTTCATTTTTTAACGATATAAGTTTTATAGGAGGATATTCCGCAACCGTATCACCCGGAACAGGATCATCTGTTCATAATATTTTCTTCAGCGGAAACGGGACTATATCTCCGGGTACGGCGAGTTCTTTTAATAATGTAACCTTCAGCGCGGCCGCCACAATCAGCACTTCAGCTACAAGTTTTAAAGATGTGGTTTTTTATGGCGCTGCGGGAGTTACCAATGCGGCGGGTACTTTTAAGAATGCGAATTTTTTAAATGACGCGAACTTAAATACTTCTATGACGTTTGACAGTTTGCTTTTTGCTTCGGGGCATACTTATAATATTGTAAATAATACAATACAATCAATCAATTATTATTTTAAGGCAGACGGAACCTGCACGCAGGCAATAACGATTCATTCTAACACACCGGGCAGCCAGGCTACTTTCAGTAAAACTACGGGCACTGTTACGGTAAGTTATGTGAATATGAAAGATATCGCAGCATCCGGCGGCGCAACATTTAATGCCGGTAGCAGTGTAAACGTAAGTAATAACACCGGGTGGAATTTTCCCAATGCAACCTTAGTGGCTTCATACACGCATACACAGAACGCTTTGGCTGTTACATTTAACAACACTTCACAATACGCAACTTCTTACAACTGGAATTTTGGCGACGGAAATAATTCTACTCTCCAAAACCCTGTACATACCTATGCTACCCCGGGGAATTACAATGTGTGCATGGTAGCTTCCAATGCCTGCGGAACAAAAGATTCCATGTGCCACACTTTAACGGTTTGTAGTCCGCTGGCCACTGGGTTTACTTATACCGTAACGGGGCAAACAGTAAGCTTCACCAATATTTCGCAAAACGCCAGTTCTTATTTATGGAGTTTTGGCGATGGCAATACAACAAATGTGCAAAGCCCATTTCATACGTATTTCTTCGGGGGCGGATATTATGTAAGCCTGATTGCAACAAGTGCTTGCGGTGCCAAAGATACAATCCGCCAGTTTATCAGTGTAAATTGTATACATCCTGTTGCGGGCTTTGCCGCCAACGCGAATGGCCTATTGGTAAGTTTTGTAAATTCAAGTACCAACGCGGCAAGTGTTTTATGGAATTACGGCGACGGATCAACATCTACCGCATTTAACGCTTCACATACTTATTACAATACCGGAACTTATAACATTTGTTTAATTGTAAAAAATGGTTGTGGTAGCGATACACTGTGCCAGAATATTACAGTTAACTGTGTACCGCCTGTTGCAGCATATACTTATTTAACGAACGGTATGACGGTTAATTTTACCAATACTTCTTCCAACGCACCCGCATCATTATGGAATTTCGGCGACGGACAATCCGCTACTACAAATAATGCATCGCATGTTTATAATAATGCGGGAACATACAATGTAAAATTAAAAGTAAATAACGGCTGCGGGGTTGACTCGGTAACACAGGTAGTTACTATTGTTTGCGTGCAACCTGTTGCAAGTTACGTAACCAATCAGCAAGGCCTTGCTGTTGATTTTGTTTCTACTTCATCCAACGCGCCGAATGTAATATGGAATTTTGGCGACGGAACAGGCATAAGTATTCTTCCCGTAGTGAGCCATACATATATGGCCACGGGTGTGTATAATGTTTGTTTAACGGCAAGCAACGGTTGTGGTTCAAATACATTTTGTATGACGGTTTCTGTTTGCACGCCGCCTACCGCAAACTTTACATATACAGACTCTGTGCTTACTTTAAATCTTACAAGCACCAGTTTAAACGGAACAAATTATTTATGGAACTTCGGCGATTCAAGTGTAACAAACCTCGTTAATCCCAAACACGTTTATGCCAAATCAGGTGTGCACACTGTTTGCCTTAATGTATCCAATATGTGCGGGTTCAGCTCCATTTGTAAATCCGTTACAAATTATTGCTCGTATTATATGAACCGGCAAATATGCATGCTTTCGGCCGACAGCCTTTCTAAAAACAATATTATTTATTGGGACAAAACAAACATCACGGGTATTGATAGTTTTATAATTTACCGCGAGGTTACATCGGGTATTTATAAACGTATTGGTGCGGTATCCAAAGATTCGCTCAGCATGTTTAAAGACACATCCCGTAGTGTGGGCCCTGCTAACGGAAACCCTAACGTAGGTACTTATCGTTACAAATTACAGGCTGTTGACAGTTGCGGAAATTACGGACCGAAAAGCCCGTATCACAACACGGTATTTTTTGTGGATAATCATACAGGCACATTTATCTGGAATAAATATCTAATAGAAGGACAAACCGGCTCGCCCATCACTCAGTACAATTTGCTACGGGATAATCTTAACAATGGTATGTGGCAGGTTGTCGGTTCAGTTGCCGGAACGCAAACAACATTAAATGATCCCAACTACAATGCCTATCAAAGTATTGCCAATTGGCGGGTGGAAGCATTAGGATTCAATTGTAATCCAACACAGCGGCAAATTAATGGCACACAAGGCGCGGTTGTAAAATCAAAATCAAATATTGTAAACAACAGGCAAATCGGCATTTCTAATGTTGTGGATAAAAATGCTTCGATTGTAATTTATCCTAATCCTGCCGAAAATAATATTGTATTAGAGTCTACCGTTGAACTCGGAACAATAAGTGTTTACAATTCATTAGGGGAAATTGTAGTACAAACTCAAACTAAACAAAACAGTTTGCAACTGGACATTTCTAAATTACCTTCCGGTGTTTATACCGTGTTGGCGCAAGGAAGATATACACGATTAGTTAAAGAATAGATTTTAACAATAAAACAAGGACAAAACACAACTTTGTTTGTTTTTTTAATATAAATTAGCATAATAAACCAATATAAAAAATACCCCATGAAGAAAAAACTACTTTTAATTTCAACACTTTCCTTCTTAGCTTTTAATGCAGATGCGCAACAGTGTTTGAGTTCGGGTTTTTGTACCAACATTCCGAACCAACATCAATATCCCGCAAGCACATTTTCTACTACCTCCTCAACATGGACAACAGTCAGCGCTTTCATGAACGCGGATAACTTTACACTCTTTAATGTTACTTCGGGTGATACTTATGAGTGGACTTATTGCGAAGCATACGGTGGAGTATCAACGGGTTGGGATGCGCAATTAACTTTAACGAATTACGGAACAGGCGCAAATCTTTGTTTTAGCGATAACAATTGCGGCACAAACGGGAACGCTCCTTATATAAGTTGGACAGCAACTTTTACCGGCGTAGTTCAGTTATTAACGAGCCAGTATAATTGTTTAAACAATAGTGGTTCACCATATAATACTTTAGTCTGGAGAGATGCCAGTGGAACGGCAAGCACTCAAATACTGGGTATTGATGTTTCGCACTATCAAACTATCACATCCTGGTCTCAGGTAAAAACAGACCCTAAAGTATTTGCATGGGCTAAATCAACGGAAGGTACAACTTATACTGACCCCAGTTATGCAACAAATATGACCAATGGCACAGCGGCCGGAGTAGTAATGGGTGAATATCATTTTGCCCGGCCTATTACCAATAGTGCAACCGCTGAAGCAAATTACTTTCTGAGTGTGGCAAGTACAAATATTAAAGTATGTAACCTGCCTCCCGTACTTGATCTGGAAGATCCCCCTAGCGGAGGAACTCTTACAGGTACTTTCAGCAGTTCTGCTTTAACAACATGGGTTCAGCAATGGATGACAACCGTTCAAACTGCAACAGGAATTGCCCCGATTTTATATACCAGCGGATCTATCGCATCTTATCTTAATAGTTCATTAAATACGTACAAACTTTGGATTGCAGACCCTGACGGCAGTTCAACGGCTCAACCTACTAATATCGGTGTATGGACCACTTGGGCTTTCAAACAATATTCCTGGACGGGCACTGTTTCAGGAATCAGTGGCACGGGTAATGTAGATTTAGATGTTTTTAACGGGAATATGGCCGCGTTCAATGCTTTAATCGGATGTACTACCGGTATTTCAGAAAAAACTGCAAGAACAGATTTTATTTTATTTCCTAATCCCGCCAATGATAAAATAAATATTGAAAATGCTTCGTTAGATAACCGGGGCGAGATGATTTCGATATATAATATGCAGGGACAATTGGTTTTGCAGAAAACTATGCAAGAACAGAAAACGGAAATTATTATTTCGGGTTTTACCCCCGGGATTTATATTGTGACTGTGAAAACAGAAAAGGGTATTGAAGTGAAAAAATTCGTAAAGGAATAATATGAAAATAAAATTGCTGATTAGTCTTTCTGTATTATTTGTAACTCAAAATTTTATTTTTTCGCAAACAACCCCCGGTAAAAAAAAACCGGAAGAGAAAGTTGCGACAAAACCTCCGGCATACGACAGCACAAAAACTGTTGAAGAGCAATTTAAGCCGGAAAACCAATACCAGTTTATTGGCTTGCAATTATTTCTTCCGCAGGTTATTAATCCGCAATCCGGGCCAATTATCTTTTCAAAAAAGGGCTCTGGCCTGGAAAAAGGAAACAGAAATTATACTGTTGTTGATATTCTGACCGGCGATGTGATTAAAGAATTAAAACAAAAAAACCTTGTCAACCTGTGTGGTAGCAGATATAAGGATTTAAATTCTTTGCTGTGGAAAGAAATGATTATTCATGCGGTTTTTGTTCTCAGGGATAATAATAAGGAGGATACTCTGAATAACGTCCCGCTTTACTGGATAGTGAGCGAGAGCAAGCAGGCCCCGTATAGTTCCAGTTACTTTAATTCTTTTATTTCAGCTCCGTACTTTGCAAAGCAAAATAAATTGTATGAGAATCAAACCGTAATTAAGCTCGACGACAAAAGTAAATGGGTGTGTAAGAAGGTAACTTTCAGAAGAAGTAAAGACTCTGAATGGCAGGACAGCGCATATAAAATATCCTGTGTGCTGGAAAATGAAAAAGGAAAGGAAATCCGGTTAAGCCCGCCTTCCGAAAAAGAAAGAAGTTTTATTACGGAAAAAGAATACAATTGGTTAGACCATGCCAACAGAAATGAAAAGGAACAAATGATAAAGGAGGAAAACGAGAGGAGAGAGAAACATAAAGCGGAATGTATAAGTAAATTCGGGCAGCAGAATGGTTTGTTAATTGCACAGGAAAAAATAAAAACCGGCATGACAACCGGAATGTGTGAATATGCCTGGGGCAAGCCCTGGGAGTTTTCTAAAACAGGAACGACTGAAGTTTGGTTTTATAACTGGAAATACAGCCTGCATTTTGATAAGGGCACGCTGGTTAAAATAAAACATTAATTGCCTTGTTAAAAAAGCGTATTACATGAAAAAGATTTTTATTCTCATATCCGCAGTAATACTATATTTTACAACTTCATGTATAAGCGTAAAAAAGCAAACGGCAGAAAAATCATCTGAAGGAGATTTTATAGTGAATGTTAAGGGCAGTTATGACCTGAAGTTTACAGTAATTACAATTGACAGCTGCGAATATTTGTTAGGAGGCGCTAAGCCCGCCGCGGTTACCATAATGACCCATAAAGGAAATTGTAAGTATTGTTTGGCCCGGCAGAAAAAATAAAATCCGAAATCCTATTCTGAATTACTTTCCTGTTTTTATTTAAGCAAATTGTATTTGTTCTTTTTTTGGAGAAAGATATGCTTTAAAAGAAAGTAAATTTAGCAGGCTCTTTCTAAAGGTCTAAGAGGAAACATATAAGGGCGGGTAAAAACAGGAGAAGAGTAATCCAAAAAACAAGCATATGAATTTGCCTCACCTCCGTGATTTTCAGTTTTTTTATAATGGATTTGCCGGGCATAATTGTTTTTTATATAAACAGGTTACTCTGCTTAATTAAGTATTTTTTTATAACTGTATTCTCCTGAACCTGAAAGGGCAGAAATAATTAAAACCTGGTTTTCATAATTTGAAACAGTAATATATATCTTTTCATTTTTAGCGCCTTTTACTTTTATGTCGTCTGTAACTTTTTGCCCGAATAAATTTGTGATGGAAATAAGCACATCACTGTTTACGATATTAGTAAGTTTTATATAATAGCCCGTTTCGTCCCTGCTGATGAAAATATTATTGTTCTGCCCTTCTGTTTGTGTGATCCCGGTGGTTTGGTTGGTAATCATAATTTCCTTAAAGTAAATTGATGAATCGGCACACGCGCTGCCTTTTGCAGTCAATGTTACGGTATATGTTCCGGGTGCTGTGTAATAATGTGCAGGGTTTGTATTATTTGTTCCCATGCCATCTCCAAAATCCCACCAATAGGCATTTGTATTTATACCGGTATTTGTAAAGGTAACCGGGGAGTTAATTGTATTTGTATCGGCCGCAGTAATAAATGAGGCAACGGGCGATTGTGTTCCCTGCAGGTAAAAAGTAACCGTTCCGTTTGAGCAGGTTCCGTTTGATGTAATATCGACACTGTAAGCTCCTTTGTTCATTCCGAATAAGGTATCACCGGTGGTTTTTTGCAAAGATGTTTTAATGATTGTGTTTAATGAATCTTTCCAATAATAATTCCATGAACCCGTTCCTGAAGGCACGTTTGCGCTTATAAAACCATCGCCTGATGAAGAACAGGTAGGATTCAAAAAATTACCACTTGCCGGAAAGATACTGATGCCGATATTTAAAACAAAGCGGGTTACGTTTTCTGTATCTGAAATGGTGCAGGTGTAATTTCCTGAGCGCAGATCATGAGTTGTATTTGTAAAATTATCGTGTAAAAAAATACATGCGCCTGAGGGCAGATTTTGAATATCACTTCCGTAAATTTGATAAACCCCGCTTACTCCCGTTACTATTTTTACGGGAACACTGATATTTTGTACAAGCAGGGGTAAGCATTTTATTTGATAGCTTATGCTGTCAAACCGGGTTACAATATTTAAATAGCCGGGGTTAACACCTAAAGAAGGCGCGTCATTTAACGGGTTGTAAGTAAATGAACCGCTGGCATCAAAATAAATGTCTGTTTCATTTTGCATCGAATTACCTGCGGCATGAATTCTTAATAGTGTGGGCACAGAAGCGATTAACGTGTTTGCCCACAACAGTGTAAAAAACGTACACAACGAAGTGATTTTTTTAAGTGTTTTCATATTTATTATTTTAGTGAGGGTTTCCATCCGTTTTAATTTTTTAAATAATTATTGTGCGGGTCAAAGAGTACAGAATAAGTTAAGCTGAAGCCTATACAACGTATAGCGGTCAGAACCAGGAAATCTGTCGCTGCATTCTTCCATTTTTTTCGCATGGTTTTTTTTTCAGAACAGGTTTTATTCATATAATACACAAGGGTAAATGCGTCTATTGATCGTTTAGTGGTGCGTAACATGTGGTAAGCGTCTGTGGTGCAGGCAAAAATGGTGGTGCTGCCTGTAAACTTTGGCCCGAGCTCGCAATTACCGTTTTTGTATTTGTTCTTCCAGCTCAATGAAGGGTCCCAAAACTGATTATTGATTTTTGAAAAACGGTTCTTAAACCCGTTATCGTAATGATAATTTATACTTTCAATGGTTCCGTCCAGCATCCCGGATATAAGCATGGATGAGCCGGTTACTAAATAATCTTTCCAATTTCTTTGTCCGAATACGGTATTGTTCAGTAGAAAAAACAAAGCCAAAACTGAAATTTTGATTTTGAATGATGGAGTACTAAAAGTAGTTTTCATGTTTTCAGTTATTTTACAAAATCATAAGAAATGCCTGTTTTTAAGATTAAGCCTATATTGCTGGCGTTGTAATATAATTGTAGGTGGTTTGGAAAACCAAATGAAGTATAGCCGCCAACACCCATGCTGTTTATCCATTTAAATTTTTTGAGAAATTGGATTTTAAGGCCTACACCTGCATAAAGCTCTGCCGATTTAAATTTGATCTCACATACATTGTTTTCACGTGCTGCCGGATCGACACAGTTTTCTTCCCAAAGTGTACGTTTACCCAGAAGGGCGTTGTTATTATAGCCCGCGGTTATAAAAGTGTAAAGCTCAATGTTTGGGTTAAAGCCTTCCCCATAGGCTACATCCCGCCCTGTTAAAGAATAAGTAAAATTAAATTGAAAGCCGGATAAATTGGCTCTGCGTTTTTGAATAACAGGGCCTGCGTAAAACGACCTTCTTCCGTTTTTAAGATATAGGAAGGGGTTGTAGATGCTTCCGTAACCGTTTGCACAGATTTGCGACATTACTCCGATCCCTATATTTAAATTTTTCGGTGTACTTTGTTTCTGGGCGACTGCGATATTATTAAAAGCAAGGAATAGAAGGGCAGTTGCAAATGATTTGCCAATTAAGGTGGAAATGATTTTAGTAGTTCTTGTTTTCATGGTATTTTTTTATTTGGTAAATTATTTCTTGTTATTTATCTGTTACAAAGGTTGGTCAATTTTGTTTTTTTTGAAATAGTTGAGACTGTGAAAGCCTTGTAGTACTAACAACTACACATAATCAAAGTGCCGGTTTTTACACTTTTTCATTGGCAACGGACTTATATTCTGAAGCCCAATACGCATATATCATCTACCTGAGCCAACCCTTTTTTCCATTCGTTGATTTCCTGTTCCAGGTAAGCCCTTTGTTCCTGCATTTCTAAATGTTGTATAGACAACAGAGTTTCTTTGAATCTTTGAGTTGAATACTTTTTCCCTTTATCTCCGCCGAATTGATCGCCGAATCCGTCTGAAAACATATACAGGGTATCGTTTTTCTGAAGTTTAAAAATGAAGCTTTTAAACTCACTTTCTTTACCGGAATGCCCTCCGATAGACAGGTTGTCTCCTTTTATTTCGGTAAAAACACCATTTCTGACAATAAACAAAGGGCGTTTGGCACCCGAATAATTAAGGGTTAAACTACTTACATCAATGCTACAGTAACTAATGTCCATTCCATCGTTGATTGCTGTAGGTTCGCTGGTAAGCTTCTTAAAGTTAGAATTAAGTGACTTAAGTATTTCTGCAGGGCGGGTCTCCTGTTTGCAATTAATAATATCATATAACAAAGCGCATCCAACCATACTCATTAAAGCACCCGGGATACCGTGTCCTGTACAATCGGCCAGGCCTATCAGTATTTTTCCTTCTTTTTGATCTATCCGTACAAAATCACCGCTTACAATATCCAGTGGCATATCCAGTATAAACGATTGCGGAACAACTTTGCTTAAGGTTTCGTTTTTATGGGTAATCGCGTTCTGAATCAGTTTGGCATAATTCAGACTTTCGGTTATTGCCCTGTTTTTTTCTTCCAGTAAGCGGTTTTGCTTTTCTATTATCTGAGTATCTTCTAAAATAAGTGTTTCCATTTTTTTATTCTTTATTGATTTTATAATGCAAAGATTTGACTATTTGAATTTGTATGAAATAGTTATGACAATGAAAGCTTTGTAGTATAAACTACTACCTGGAGTTTAGCAGAAATGAAGAGAATAAAAAATTGTAAAAGAGGCTTTGTTGATTGTTTGATTATTGTTTTCACCTGAGTAAATATTTCTTTTTAAATTATCATACGAAACAAGCTGGGATTATTCAGTGAGGAGATTATCTGGTTAATTATCTCAGGGATCTTTGTAAAATCTTTTGATTTATCCAGAAAATAATCGCTGCCCATTTGTGTAAACCTTCTTCTGTAAATGTCGTTGGCGGCATTAGAGAATGTAATAACCTTTAAACCCGGTTTCAGCTTTTTCAGGTGCTCAAGTGTATCTAATCCGTTTCCATCCGGAAGATTGATATCCAGGAAAACGGCATCGGGGTTCAGTTCCTTGAACATCTTTAATGCTTCACCTACATTCATAGCTTGCCCGAGCACATAAACCAAGGGGTTTTCAGAGATAATCTCTTTTACTTTTTTACCGATTGCCTCGCAATCGTCGATAATCAGGACTTTCAGTTGTCCGTCATTCCATGTTTTGCAGTTAACTAATAAATTAATCATGCAACAAAAGTAGATTCATTGCATGCCGTAGTAAATAGTCGTAAAACGGATAAACACGTCATACAAACGATGACAAAACCGGAATTTGGAAAGGGAAGCTAAACTAAATGATTACTGATAGCGTAGTGTGTAAGTTCAGCATTATTTTTCAGGTTCATTTTTTCGAGCAGGCGGCTACGATAAGTACTGACTGTAGCAACACTTAAGGATAATTCATCGGCAACTTGCGAAACAGACTTTCCCGAGGCAATAAGTTTTAATACCTGCAATTCTCTGTCGGAAATAAGTTCATGCTGTTCTTTGCTGCTATCATCATCAAACCGGGAGGCAAGTTTCTCGGCTATTTCCGGCGAAATATATTTTTTACCGCTAAGAATGGTTCGTACGGCATTTACAAAATCGGTGCGTGGACAATCTTTTGAAATATAACCGTTGGCCCCTGCTTTTAATACCCGCAGGGCATATTGGTTTTCGGGATGTATACTTAAAATAAGTACCGGTATTTTAATGGATTCGGATCGAAGTTGTTTTAAAACATCCAGGCCGCTTTTGTCGGGCATAGACATATCCATAATTAACAAATCCCATTTTTTGGTCCTTGCTAATTTTTCCGCCTGTGTTCCGTTAGGCGCCTCCTGAATTGTTGCCGAAGAAAACTCTTCAGCAACAATTCTTGCAAGGCCTCCTCTAACTAACTCATGGTCATCAGCTATTAATATATTCATTTTTCAGGGGCAATATTAACCGGGTTCGGGTTCCTTTATTTTTCGTTCCTTCAATAATCAACTTTCCTCCCAATAGGGCGGCTCTTTCTTTCATTCCCACAATACCCAGGGTTTTTCCGTTCTGTATATTTTCGAGGCTGATTCCTTTTCCGTCATCGGAGATTTCTAAAAAAAGTTCATCTTCATTTTCACTTACAGAAACTTTAACCGATTTTGCTTTTGAATGCCTGGTTACATTGGTAAGTGTTTCCTGTAAAATCCGGTAAGCGTTAATACCGAAATCATTTTCAAATTTTCTTTCTTTAACGGTTGAAACAAACAGGCAAGGGACACCCATCTTTTCCTCAAAATCATGGCATTTCCACTCTAAAGCGGCAATTAAACCTAAATCGTCAATGATAGCCGGCCTCAGGTCGGAGGAAATTCTTCGTATTGTATTAATTATACCGTCACTCATGTGCAACATCTCATCCAGTTTATTTACAACAGCTTCTTCAGCGTCGTCTTGCTTGTGCAATACCCAATCTATATCCATTTTTAAAGCAGTGAGCTGTTGTCCGAGTTCGTCATGTATTTCCCGCGCTATGGATGTGCGCTCTTCTTCGCGAATGCGTTGCAGGTGCGAAGTAAGGTTTTTCAACTGTTCGTTCTTTTGTAAGATATCCTGTTCTGTGTTTTTGCGCTCTGTAATGTTTCGCGAATAGCATGCCGTCCCTACAATCTTATTTTCCTTACTAATGGGATAAAATGAAATCTCAGACCAAATACCGTCATTATATTCTATTTCTGTAAAATTTTTTCCGGAAAAAGCATCTTCATAAAGCTTTTTGAAGAGGGCTAATCGTTTTGCACCAAAACCCGGTTGAAGTATATCATCGCCATTTGCAATGTGTTTCCCCAATAGAAGTTTCATTCTTTCATCAAAAGCAGTGTTAGAAGTGATCAGCTTAAAATCAATATCAATACTCCATAGCAGGTCCTCTGTGTTATTGATCAGTGCAGAAAGGTTCTTGCAGTCAAATTCCCTTTTCCCTTCGGCTAATAATTTTTCGGTAATATCATGCGAATAACAGGCCGTTCCTATTATCGATGTTCCTTTACGAATGGGATAGAATGAAATTTCTGACCAGCTGGATTCATACTCTTCAATTATCGAAAAGGTTTCTCCGGAAAAAGCCCGGGTATAATGCTTTTGCCAACGTGCCAGGCGTTCTTCATCAAACTCCGTTTCAAGTATGTTTCCCCCCTTTATAAGTGGTTTTCTTGACAGGAGTTTTATAACCTGGTCAAATGCCAGGTTGGAAGTAATCAATTTAAAATCCTTATCTACACTCCAGATTAAATCAGTGGTGTTGTTTATTAAAGCGGAAAGATTCTTTTGTTCAAATTCTTTTTCCGCATCGGCCAACACTTTTTCGGTTATATCCTGTATGATACCGTTTAACCGAAGCGGTTTTTGTTGTTTGTCAAACTCAAATTTACTTTCATAGTGAATATGCCTTACGGAATTGTCCTCGCGAATGATCCGGCTGTAAAAAGACATATCGCGAAACTCCGCATGGGCACGATCTACATTATTTGTAACAAAATCAAGATCCCCCGGATGAATAAAAGATAAAAGTGTTCGATGAGAGGGTACCACTTCTTCCAGTTTCAGGCCTAAAATCCTGAATATTTCATTCGACCAGATTTCTTTACCTGTTTTAAGATTTAATTCCCAACTGCCGATGCGGGCTATCTGCTGCGCTTTATTCAGCAGTAATTCACTCTGCTCTAATTTGGCTTCAGCCAGTTTACGCAGCTTTTCTTTCTCTCTTTTGGTATAAGCATTTTCTATTGCCTTGGGTAATCGTTGTAAATTATCTTTTATTAAATAATCATCAATCCCTTTTCGCATCATTTCAACCGCATATTCCTCAGATACGCTGCCTGTAACGAGCAGGAAGGCAATGTCGGGTGCCATTTCTTCGTAAATTTCAAAAGCCTGAACGGAATCAAATTGCGGAAGGGAGTGATCACAAAGAATTACATTCGGGATAAAAGAAGTTAACCCTTTAATGAGGCTTTCTTTATTATCGGCAATGTAATATTGAAAATTGAGGCCCGCTTTTTTTAATATTCTTTTAACCAGGTCAACATCCGTAGCCGAATCTTCAATATGTAATATTCTGTATTCTATCATGGCTTTGGTAATAAATAAATTATTTTGGGGCCTGATTAATTAACAGCCAGTACATTCCTAAATCAGAAACGGCTTTTAAAAAACTTTCAAAATTTACCGGTTTAACTACGTAACTGTTTACACCAAGCTGGTAGCAGGTTTGAATATCCGGGTCTTCCTTGGAAGAAGTAAGTATAACGATGGGAATTTTTTTTGTCCGTAAATCAGCTTTTAATACCCGTAAAACCTCTATGCCGTTTACTTTCGGCATTTTTAAATCGAGTAAAATTACTTTGGGTGCGTTTTCCACCGTTCTGTTCGCGTATTTACCCTGTCCAAAAACATAGTCTAATGCCTCGTCGCCGTCTTTTACGTGGTGCAATTTATTTGCGAGGTTATTTTTTTTCAAAGCCCTTATCGTAAGCTCTGCATCACTGGGGTTATCTTCTACAAGAAGAACTTCTACTTCTACATTTTCCATAACAATTGATTTTTTTAGATTATTTTAAGGGTAATGAAAATTTAAAAATGGCTCCTTTATTTTTTTCTCCTTCGGCCGAAACATCTCCTCCGTGTTTGGCAAGTATTCTTTGTACAATGGCAAGACCCACCCCCGTTCCTTCAAATTCATCCATAGTATGAAGCCGTTGAAATACACCGAATAATTTGTTTACATAACGCATATCAAAACCGGCTCCGTTATCTTTTACCGAATAAATTATTTTATCCCCTTTTTTTTCTGAGCCTATTTCAATAAGCGGTTCTTTTACTTTAGAAGAATATTTTAGGGCGTTTGAAAGCAAGTTAACCACCACCTGGTTTATCAAACCGTAATCACCTTTTGCCGGATGCAGGTGTTTTATTTCTACTTTTGCCTGATGTTTTACGGATTTATTTAATTCATACAAAGCCCCCTCTACCAACTCATTCATATTGAGATCGGTTTTTGTAAGCTCTTTTTTACCAAGCCTGGAAAAAGCAAGCAGGTCATCTATCAGATTGCCCATTTTTTTTGCGTTGAACTGTACTGTTTCAAGCAGACGATTTCCTTCGCCATCCAGCATTTTCCCGTAATCTTCTTCCAGTATTTTTGCGTAGCCGTCTATAGCGCGTAAGGGTGCCCGCAAATCGTGCGATACGGAATACGAAAAAGCTTCCAGTTCTTTGTTAACAGCGATCAGTTTATCTTCGGCTTCTTTTAATAAAGTCAGGTCACGTGTTACCTTGGAAAAACCTATCACATTATTTTTTTCGTCGTGCAAAGCAGTAAGAACAACATATGCCCAAAAAAAAGTGCCGTCTTTTTTTATTCGCCAGCCTTCTTCAATAGCTTTGCCTTTTCTGACAGCTTTTTCCAGGAGTTTTTCCGGGAGCTTGCTTTCTCTGGCTTCGGAAGGGTAAAACATATTAAAATTTTTTCCTAAAATTTCATCAATGTCGTAACCCTTTATTTTTTTAACGCCCTTATTCCAGTTTTGAATAAAGCCGTTTTTATCAAGTAATAAAATAGCGTAATCTTCCACTTCCTCTACCATGTTGTGATAACGCTCTTCACTTTCCTTTAAGAGTAAAGTATGGCTTTGCAATTCTTCACTAAGCGTATTCAGCCCTACGGCAATAGCATCCAACTCATCGGCATTCACGGTAATCGGTATTTTCTCAGAGAAATCCATTACCGTGTACTTCAAAAGCACATCCAGTATACCATTTATTCTTTCCTGATTGTTTTTTATGAATAATGATTTCTTATCGAGTTCAATACGGGTGGCATCTGTTTCTTCTTTCGCTTTTTGCTTCATCACTGCGAACTCTGTAATATCTTCTACGCGGTGTATAATATATTCCACTTCGTTTTTTTTATTCAGCACCGGGGAATTAAGCGGACTCCAATGGCGTTCTTCAAATCCCCCTCCTTCAGATTGCGGGCGCTGTATATCATATTTTTGAATGGCCATTTTGTGCATCTTTTTATTTGCAAGCACACTATCCAGTGATTTTTTTAAATTACTTACCCCGTCGGCGTTAATATCGTCCGGATTGTCAGGGAAAATTTCAAATAAACCATGCCCTATTATGTCTTTTCTTTTTGTTTTGGTGGCTTGCAGGTATGCTTCGCTTACGGCTACAATAGTGAAATCCGGGGTATTGGGTTTTAAAACCAAAAAAAGTCCGGGAGCTGCTTCAAACAGCGTCTGAAAATCTATACCGGTTTTTATATTTTCCATTACCGTAACCAATTCTTTTTTAAAAAATAATCATCTGCTCTTAATTATTTCCGCTGTATTCAATTCTTCCCCCAGCGTATTCATGCCTATGATAATTGCATCAATGTCATCACCTTTTTCAGAAACGGGCAAGTTGCCGCTAAAATCGAGCCGGACAAATTTTATCAACTGCTCCTGGATAAGAGAAAGGCGTTTATCATTTTTTAACTGGCCGTTATTTTCCATGGCATTATAAATATTGTTTTATCCACTTTTTTGCATCGGCGGCGTTCGAAAAAAACTTAACCGGGTAAGCAGGAGGTTTTAATCCGAAAAATAAGTTTGCCACCATTCGGCTTAATGGAGAAGTGGATATAATACCCATTGCTTTCGTAATAGAATCAAGTTCCTTAGCTATCCAATCGCGGTCTTCTTTTTTTGGAGGAGGAGCGGTGCTGTCCGTCAATAATATCATGCAGGTTTTTTTATGCCCTACCAGGTTTCTGAATTTTTCCATTTCCATTTCGGCTTCCTCCTTGGAGTGCTGTGGTTGCGGCACATTGGGTTTGGGAACAGAATACAAAACGCCGTCTTCATCAAACCACATGGTAGAGGTAGGCCAATCAATCAGTTTAACATTTTGGGGAGGTTTTAGCATGGGGACAGTATTAGTAGTTATACTTAGAATTTACAGGTAATTATAAAATGACATAGTGATATAGTCAAAAGTAAAAAACGTATAATCTTGTGCAAGGGGGTAAAACACCCGTTTTATAGGGTGAAAACACCTGTTTTTTCTTGCTTTTTGCTTTTTTTTGCTCAATTTCGAAAGTTTTGACTGATCAAAAACTATATTTAATTGTTTTAATTTCTTCGCATGCTATTACAGGAATACTATGCTAAAATAAACTAAAAATCTAAATCCGCAAGACAAACGGTATAAAATATATGTTAAATGTAAGTTTTTGAGCGATGCGAATAAAGAGGATTTTATAGGAAAATTCAAAGAAATTTTCCACTTCGCTTATTAACTCCACAAAATTGAAGCCTTTTATGACCTGTATTTGCAGGGATAGGTTCCGATTTCAGCTGGGGATCCGGGCGACAAATGAGAATACAAACCGACAGGTAAAAGAAAACCTCGGTGTTGCGAACAGGGCCAAACTAGTGGGGTGATTTTGGAAGGTAATTCAAGAGTTTTACTTTTCGAATTTGCCTTTCTTTTTTTCCTCATCTTCTTTTTCCCTGTCAATCCTTTTTTTTAGGATTGCTAAATCCTTATCGCTGTAATATTTAAAGTTTACCGCATTGTAATTATAGGTGCGGTCATTCTGTTTTATGTACTCGATTAATTCTTCTCGCTTCATGATATATTTTATTTGCTTATAAAAGACAAAACCCCTGCGGGTAATCCACAAGGGTTTATGAAAAATATATTTGAAAAATTATTTTTGCTTATAGAACAAAAAAGTTGCGGGGGGGGGGTAAAAAGGGTATTTACAGGAAATACGCCCCCTAATGTTTTCCTATGGATTGCTAAGGGCATTTAAATCAAATTTATAATGCAAAAATACCCAAAATTTACCATGCTGCTTTTTCCATTAAAGTTGTTTGTGAACGGCTCTTATTTTCCATCAAACGCATCCTCCAGTTTTTTTATATCAAGTTTTTTCATTTGCCACAATGCTTGCACCATTCGTTGCTTCTTTTCATTGTTCTTATGCTTAAACCATTTACCGAGAATGGAAGGGACAATTTGCCAGGCCAAACCATATTTGTCTTTTAACCATCCGCACTGAACTTCTGTTCCTCCCTCCGAAAGCTTTTCCCAGAAGTAATCAATTTCTTTTTGCGTGTCGCAGTTCACCATCAGCGAAATCGCTTCGTTGAATTTGAAGGCTGGTCCTCCGTTGAGCGCCATAAATTCCTGACCGTTCAATGTGAAAGTAACTGTCATTATCTTTCCTTTCGGCATCGGTGAATTATCGCCATAGTGAGTGGTAATTAAAATTTTTGACTTCTTAAAAATCGAAATATAAAACTTTGCGGCTTCTTGCGCATTGCCGTCAAACCACAGGCAAGGAGTGATTTTTTGTTTAGCTGAAATTTTTGTTGCCATATTTATTATTTTTTTCTAAAAATTCTTTCAATGATTTCCCAATGATATGAGCCCATACCTGAACAAAGTTTTCTTTCCTGAATTAAGGAACAATGTTGATCCAAGAGTAGCTAATGACCTTCCTCAAAAGGAATTAATTCGGTGAAAGCCACGTATTAATAGTGAAAGGGTTATTTGTGTATGTTGATAGTCCGGCACTTTATTGAAAAAATACCGCTTTAATTCTGGAAAGATATTCTTTTGGCGGAGTTATTATTCCAACATTTCCCGAATAAAAACCTATAGCATCTATTTCGTTTTTCGAGGCTATGTAAACCGCTCTTGCTGCATGATAAGATTGAGAGACAACAATAATTTTATTTTTATGATAAACCTCCTTGCATCTGACAATCGAATTAAGGGTGTGATCTCCTTCTTTATCCATTGTAATCAGAGAATCCGGTACGCCTTTGGCCACGAGCCCAGCCTTCATGTTAGCGGCTTCATCATAGTTAGAGTTAGCTGGCCCAACACATCCGCTTACGATGAAATTTTTAACCTTTCCTGCTTTATACAGAATAAATGCCGCATCAATTCTTTTGGAAAAAAATTCAGGAGCGGAATTTTTATCAGCCCCTAATACTAATGCAGTCTCTCTGTACGGGATTAAATTTACATCTGAATAAACTTTATTTTCCGCTGCTTTATTCACTGTACTGTTACTTATCCACGCAAAAATTAGAAATAATAAGAAAAGGGGAAGTAAAATCCATCGTATAATCAATTTTGGCACTTTATATTTCTTCTGCAAACGCCATAAAGTGAATATTACAATCAACAGAAGAATTGAAACCATTATTAAACGGAAAGCGCTCATTTTTTTTAATTTTTAGCTGATAAATTAGACACTTTAATTATACTATGAAATTGTTTTTACCATAAAAGAGAAATATTATAATGATATAGAAAATCAGGATAAGTATCTATCGAAGCAATAACCAAATTTTCAAACAATTGTGGGGACAAAAAAATGGGACTACCCTTTTTACAGGAGTAGTCCCTTTCAGCGGACCGGACGGGACTCAGAAAGCCCCCTCCTAATTTCTTGATTTTGTTGCCCCTACAAACGCTATTTGTTCTTTGGTGGCACATTGGTGTACACAAAAGTAAGGTTTTTTATTTCCAAAAACAAAGTATCAGAAATTTATTTCTAATTAAAATCCTACCATTTGGATTTAACATATTTATTCCTATTTTTGATTAGCATTTTTTTATAAATCATAGCGCACGCCGAAAAGCTTATAGAGTAGGCACAATAAAATAATTTCAATAAAATGGCAACCCCAACATTTAATCCTTATCCCCAAATTGGAACAGAATTGATCGCAGGAATGGATTCGATCGCTTCGGCACTAACTCCGGCATCTACGGTTGATGATTTGGTAAATGCAATTTATAGTTACATCCAACCGATTTATTACCCTTTACCTACTGTTCCAAAGCAAATAGAGATAGAAATTAAATCTGTTGCCTATCATATTATTAATGCCTACAATAATAAAGCCCTTTGGACTTCAATGAAATTTTCATCACAGCAAATGAATTTTATTTGCATGATGCTCGGTGGTATTACTGATTATAAAACACCTATTAATGCTATTAATAGCTGGTTGTTGGACAATGAAGATAATATTACAAAAGCAAATTTATCAATTGATGATCAGGTGCCTTTACTGTTGGGAATTCAAGAGGGTAAATCAATTTACAAGTATTGGATTACAAAAACGGCGGCACCAGGAACTTGGGCGCCATTTTTTGAGACGGCAGAATCTCATAATTACGCAAACGTGCCACATTGGCTAGTTGCTTGCATGGAAGGAGGATTGATAGGATCGAATACAAGCCCTAATGGGTTGATTTCGCCTACAATCGACATTGTAAGTGTGGATATTATTTCTTCTTTGATTGGAGCTTTGGCGATTGGTGCAGGGAAAGTAATATTTAAATGGGTGCCAAGAATTCAACCATACCAGATCGTAAGTGCTGGAGTTAATTACCAAGGCGGGTGTTCGTGTGGACAAATGCAACCGAATTCGGTAAGAACAATAAATTTCACGGGTGCAGGAGCTTAACAATATGGATTAATTTCAGGAAGTCATGGTTGCCCCATTAAATATTAGTTTGGTTCAAATGCATGAGGGATACGTAGCTATTGAGCCGCCTTATGGTGACACTTCCCTTAATCCAGCGGTTTCGGGTGCTACCCATATTAGGGTATATTTAAGTACTGCAGTTGGAGTACTAGGAAATCTGTACGCTACAGTAAAATTAGATTCTGCTGGTGGTCTTTTTTTTAATGCGCCACCCGGTTGGTTTGGGTGGGTAACATTAAGAAATTATAATATAAATACTGGCGCGGAAACAACTAACACAAATCAAATCGTTTTACAGGTTTTTGAAAGAGTACTTAAAGGATTTAACATTATTCATTTTTTTCATGATAAGAGAGTTTCTCCCAGTAGTCAATATGCCATTGGGTTTCGGCAGAGTGATAATGCAGTTTTTGTATTGCATTCTACAAACTATTTCACCACGTATAATATTGTAAGTTCATGGTCCCCGGGCACAATTAAAAATGAAGGGATGCTTACGTTTTATATTGATGAATATGGTTATATGTATGTGGCAAACAATCCTGGAGTTCTTATTTCTACGGATGGCGGAAATACATGGACACAATTGATTCTTTTTCAGAGCTCGCAGTCATCACTTCAACCATTTTGGAATATTACGGAAGATGAATCTCTTCATCGTATACTTATAAGTGAATATGGCAGCGCTCCGAATGGCCCTCATCATATGTTATGGTGGTGTGATGGAGCCAATAGGTCTTCTATTGGTTCTTGGACTTCTCAAAATCTCAATTGGGGAAACTACCGCCATATTCATGGATATCATGTTAATCTATATAAGCCCAATATTCATTTTTTGTTTCTTGGCGACCCTACAGGTGGTCAGCCAAGTGATGGAACACCGGGATTTTATTTAAGTCAAGATCATGGTACAACGTGGAGTGATGAGGTTTTGAATCAAATTGCCGCTAATTGGCAGGGAAATAACTATAACTTTAATGCAGACCACAAATTCAGAAACGGCCCTTGCCAAGTTACCTGGTGGCCGTCGGGAAAAGCTCTTATTACCAATGATAGTGCTGGAAGAGCTGTTGCGGCGTGGTATGGCAATGGCCCAATAATGTGGGGAGCTTTGAATCTGAATCCGAAAATTAATCTTCTGGGAGACATTGATCCATTTAGTACTTGGCCGGCAACCCCATGGGATGGAAAGGCAGTTGAAAATGGTTATGAAACTTACTGTGCTACTAATCATGATAATCCCGCTTATCTTGGTGATCCAAATTTCCAATGTAACTCTTACACTCCTTCAACTCCACCTGGTGGCGCTATAGCCTATACGCCGCCCTCGTTGTTGTTCAGGTATGACGCAATCTCTGATCAGATACATCCAAATAATGATGGTAATACAGGAATTATGACAATGATTGCCAAATTGTATTGGCCAGCAGTTCCCTTTTTGTATATTTCAGCTGGGCGTGGAAATGTATTTCCGTCAGACGCAGATTATATATTTTGTAATGCTTGGGGCGGCATAAGAATACCAAGGAAAGTAAGGAGGCATATCGGGCCTATCGGGCCACCAACTAATCTACCAGACTAGAAAATATTAATAGTACAATTAAGATGAAAAAAATATTATTTTTATTTGCTTATGCTTTAGTCTTTATCGGTCGGGCACAGTGCTGGCAATCAGCAATTGCAGGGTATGGAGATAATGTATGCGCCTTAAAAGCAGATGGCTCTTTATGGACATGGGGAGGTAATTATGTTGGACAATGTGGCAACGGTACAACCACCGATGTATATTGGCCCAATCAAGTGGGTATTAGTACAAACTGGCAAAACATATCTTCTTACGCTGCAAAAAAAACGGACGGTTCTATTTGGGTTTGGGGATCGAATTATTATGGCGAAATCGGAGATGGGACTAATATTGATAAATATGTGCCCACGCAGGTCGGTACAAACACCAATTGGCAAATAATTTCTATAAACGGTCAACATTCTCTGGCACTTAAAACAAATGGCAGCTTATGGGCATGGGGACTAAATGTCTCAGGGCAATTAGGCGATGGTTCAAATGTTAATAAAAATACGCCTACACAAATCGGCGCTGGAACCAATTGGAAAACCATTTATGCAGGTGCGTATCATTCGTTGGCAATAAAAACAGATGGCACTTTATGGGCTTGGGGTTACAACCACTATGGTCAACTTGGTGATGGTACTACTACAGATAAAAATATTCCCACACAAGTTGGTACCGATACTACGTGGGTAATTATTTCTGCGGGTTTAAATCATAGTGCTGCCATAAAAAATGATGGTACTCTATGGGTTTGGGGAGATAATTCTCTCGGCCAATCAGGTGATGGTACTTTCATTGACAAACACATTCCCACCCAACTTGGTTCAGCAATCAATTGGAAATGCGTTTCGGCTGGACAAAATAATTGCTGTGCTTTAAAAACAAACGGTACCTTGTGGGGTTGGGGCCCTAATAATTATGGACAGCTTGGAAATGGCACAAACAACAATACCAATGTGCCTATACAATCGGGTTCAGCTAATAACTGGATGACCATATCCACAAATGGCGATAATACTCTTGCTTTAAAAAACGATAGTAGTTTATGGACATGGGGATATAATGCTAACGGACAATTGGGTGACGGTACCACCGTTAATAAAAATTCACCTATTCCAATTAATTGCCCATTTGTTGGTATCGAAGAAATGTCGTCAGTAAATTCTTGGTCAGTTTATCCCAATCCGTCTTCAACATTTCTTACAATAAAAAACTCTGAAGGTAAATTTTTTGATAACCTGATAATTTTCGATATTATGGGAAGACAAATAATGGAGACGAAAGATAAACACACGCCAATAAATATTCAGTTACTGGAAAAAGGTGTGTATGAATTAAGAATAACCTCTGAGGGAAAAAACTATTCAGTTAAAATCATCAAAGAATAGAAATGGGGTTGGGACACTAACTCAAAATGTTGTAGATACTTTTCTAAGTACGTATTCACTTTAAATACCAAGATCGTGTTTAAAGTGAATACGTACTTTTTTTTTAGAATATTTCAATTATAGAATGTGATTAAGTAAAAGCACATATTTTAAGCACTTGTGAATTGCGGTTCACGAGGACTCAAACCCCATTGTAATTTTCACTCGCAAATTTATTTTTAAATATTCTGGTGGCACATTGGGGGCACGGAGCAACTAATAATGTTTTTGTCTTGAGATTAAATTATTATTAATCAGTTTATTATCTAATGACTAAGGAAATAAAAAAAACGCTGTAAATAATTTATTTACAGCGTTTTATATATTTTTTGCGGACCGGACGGGACTCGAACCCGCGACCTCCGCCGTGACAGGGCGGCATTCTAACCAGCTGAACTACCGGTCCTAACCTTTAAGGAGTGCAAAAGTACACAATAAATCTTACTGTGCAAATATAACGGCGGCTGTTTTTTAGCGTTATTTTGCGCTCTAATTTCCTTGAAATCAGTCACAAAACATAGCTACATCCTCAGAAAATTTAACCGCTTTATGCTGTGGCTCAACTACTTTGCGGCCTTAGCACTGTTACTCTCGGTATTGGCAGCCTACATAAGTCCCAAAACCTTCTGGCCCATGGCTTTTTTCGGTATTTCCTTTCCGGTAATATTTGCCTTAAATACAGTATTCGTCATTTATTGGGGAATGCAAATGCGTTGGTGGGCCCTGCTTTCGGGAGCTATGCTTTTATTTTCGGTAAATAATTTTTTCGGAAATGTACAGGTGAATTTTTCGGAAAAAACACCCGATAACAAGGATATAAAAATCCTGGATTATAACTGCATGTTGTTTGATTTATATAATTGGTCGCACAATGCTCAATCGCGAAAACTTATTTTTACCATGTTGCAGGAGGAATCTCCCGACATAATTTGCTTACAGGAGTTTTATACTTCCGAACAAAGAGGCGATTACAACAACGCCGATACGCTGCAAAAATTTTTGAAAGCAAAAAATATGCACGCTGAATTTACAACAACCCTTCGCGAACTTGACCACTGGGGCGTAGCTACTTTTACCAAATACCCGGTTGTAAGGAAAGGAAAAATTATTTTTAATACCAAATCAAACAATATTTGCATTTACACCGATGTACTTATAAATACGGATACTGTGCGCATTTATAATTTACATCTTGCATCAATCAGTTTCGGAAAAAAGGAATATAAGTTTATCGATGATATAAATAACAAAGAAATAAACGACCCGGATTTAAATGAATCTAAAAGTATTTTGAAACGTTTAAAGAAAGGATTTTTTACACGTGCCGAACAGGCAGAATTAATCTCGGCACATATGGCCGCTTGTAAATATAAAATTATTCTGTGCGGCGATTTTAATGATACACCCTCTTCTTTTGCATATCATACGCTTTCAAAAAATTTAAAGGATGCTTTTCGTCAATCGGGAAGTGGTATTGGTAAAACCTATCACGGTACTTTGCCCTTTTTGCGGATAGATTATATCCTGCACGATAAATATTTCAGTTCTTATAATTACAGGAGATATCCTGAAAGTTTTACGGATCATTATCCGATTACCTGCTATCTCCATTTGAATAAGGTAAATGATTAACGGAGCCTGTCCATTATTTTTTGCGCTTCTTTGCTATCGGGTTTAATGCTTATTGCTTTTTGGCAATAGAATTCTGCGCTTAAAGTATCTTTCATTTCCAGGTAAGTATTGGCAAGGCTTGTAAAAATAAATTCATTTTCCTGCCCGTTTTTCATAGCATTCGTAAACAACTCAATCGATTTATCATATTTCCCTGCCGCGTTATAATCATCCATCAGCATTTTATATGCCTGGTATAAAACTTTATTGGCATTAATGGCTTTTTTCAGGTAATACTCGGCGCTGTCGCCCGTTTTTAATTCGCGAAAACAAATACCTTTATAATAATACATCTCCGAGTTTTTCTGAATAGCGAGGCTTTGATTAATTACCGGTAACGCTTCTTTGTAATCTTTATTTATAAGCACAAGTACGGAAGATAAAAAGTTGAGCGATTTGGGATAATCGCCGGATATGCTGATTGATTTCTCAAGATGTTTTTTAATATTTAAAATTTTCTCTTCCCTGATTTTTTCCGGCATGTTATCTTTATTTCTCACTAAAGAATCCATGACTCCCGTAGCGTACAAATAATTTAAGTAGGAGCTCTCCGGATACTTTTTAAGATCGGCAGCGATTAGAATATTCGGGTCTTTCCAGTCCGTATTCCGCGAAATCGTCATGTAACTATATGCTATCCCCAGAACAAGCGCAACTAATTTTAAAGGGGGGATAATTTTTTTTGTACCCGATAGATAAGATTCAAGAAGAAAAATAATTGTTATACAAAATCCGAACGAACTGAAAAACACAAATCGATCAGCCACAATACCCACAGCAGGGCGGAAGAAATTAAGAAACATAGAAACAGAAGCGACAAACATAAATAAGCCGGCCAGTAATCCTTTTTTTTCCTTACGATAAGAATGAATTATTCCGTATAAAGTTGCTGCCGCAATAATTATTCCGGCGTAACCGTATATGGTTAAAGAAGTAACTTCAATACTATGTACGCCGTAGTAACAGGATTGTTTAAAGGGAAAAACGCATTGCACAACATAAAACCCCAGGCAATTTAATAAAGCTATTGTGCGGATGGCAAAGCTCCTGTTAAAATATAAAGGGTTTTCAAAATAGCAATATCCCCGATCTGCAAGGCCGTGTAAAAAAAACTTTGTGGTTTGCCTGCTTAAAGCAAAAACCAGAATAAAAATGATAAAACTAAAAACTAAAATTTTAAACCCGTTTTTAAATTTGATAAACACAAAAGCAGGCAGTATTGCGGCAAATGGAGTTGCGTCCAATTTAGAAAGAAGTGCGAGGTAAAGAAAAACCGCGGCGAGAAAATAATTTAAGAAGAGATTTTTTTTATGCAGATGTGCTTTTAAAAGTATAATTGCAGCCAATAACGAAAAAATAAAACTCAATAGAATATCGCGGTTTTTAAGGCTGGCAACGACCTCAGTGTGTATGGGTAAAAAAGCAAAGAGTAATATAATGTAAAGAGGAATTTTACTTTTCGAGTCTTCCATAAACAAAACCAAGAAGTGATAAGCAAGCAGAAGACAGATGAGGTAGAAAACAATATTAAAAAAATGAGACATACCCGAATGTACTCCGAAGAACTGATGTTCTATCGCATAACTTATTTTTACCACCGGACGGTAATCATAAGCCTTTCCGGTATCATCGGTACCGTACCCGGAAGTGATAATTTCAGGAATGGCTTTTAAACCCGCGGATGCCGTACTACCTTTTTTGGTAACATAAGAATCGTCGAGCGAATAATCGTTGTAAAGCGTATTGGCATATAAGAAGACCCCGGCGCAGATTATCAATATTCTCTCAAATGTAAAAAATCCGCGGATTTTACCCATACACAAAAATAATTTAAAAACCTCAATAACACTATATTTGTGCTATGTTTAATAAGGACTTAGACCCTGAAGATTTTTATTACAGTCCAGAGGGTTACATCATTTTCACTGAAAAATACCATTTGAAACGTGGTTTTTGCTGTAAAAGCGGATGTAAACATTGCCCTTATGGTTATAACAAAAAAACGGGTAATTTTGACAAGCCTAAACAAAACGAAAAATGATTAGTGAAGTAAAGAGCATGACCACAATCGAATTTCAAAAAATAATTTTAACGGGTATCCCCACGGAATTACCTGATATAAAAACTTTCGATAAAAATTTAAATCACGCTCCCAAAAGAAAAGAAATATTAAATGCTCCCGAAAAAAAATTAGCTTTAAGAAACGCACTTCGTTATTTCGAAAAAAAACATCACCCTGTTTTGGTAAAAGAATTTGCTGAAGAATTGAAAACGTACGGACGCATTTACATGTATCGTTTTCGCCCTGACTATAAAATTTATGCGAGACCCATTAACGAGTACCCGCATAAAAGCAAGCAAGCTGCTGCAATTATGCATATGCTCAGTAATAATTTGGATTACGCGGTTGCGCAACATCCTCACGAATTAATTACTTATGGTGGCAACGGGGCTGTTTTTCAAAATTGGGCACAATATCTTTTGGTGATGCAATACCTCGCTACGATGACTGATGAGCAAACATTGGTGTTGTACAGCGGGCATCCTATGGGATTATTTCCTTCGCACAAAGACGCGCCGCGTGTGGTTATTACCAACGGAATGATGATACCCAATTACAGCAAGCCCGATGACTGGGAAAAATTTAATGCATTAGGCGTAACGCAATACGGACAAATGACCGCCGGAAGTTTTATGTACATAGGTCCGCAGGGAATTGTGCATGGAACAACTATTACCGTAATGAACGCAGCCAGAAAAATTTCTAAAAACGAAGAAGACAGAAAGGGAAAATTATTTGTTACCGCCGGTTTAGGAGGAATGAGTGGTGCACAACCCAAAGCAGCAAAAATAGCCGGACTCGTTTCAGTAACTGCAGAGATAAATCCTAAAGCAACAAAAACAAGGCACTCGCAGGGTTGGGTTGATGAAGTTTTTGAAAATTTGGATGAGCTAATTGCAAGAATAAAAAAAGCAACTGCTGCAAAAGAGGCGATTTCATTGGCGTATCAGGGTAATGTGGTGGATTTGTGGGAGCGATTGGTAAAAGAAAATATAAAAGTTGATATCGGATCTGACCAAACTTCGTTACATAATCCGTGGGCGGGAGGATATTATCCTGCAGGATTGACTTATGAAGAGAGTAATAAAATGATGGCGGAGAATCCCGCGCAGTTTAAAACAGAGGTACAAAAAACTTTAGTGCGCCATGCAAACGCGGTAAATGCATTAGCTGGGAAGAACATGTATTTCTTCGATTACGGAAACGCATTTTTATTGGAAGCGAGCAGGGCAGGGGCGGATATTGTAAATAAAGACGGTACTTTTAAATATAAAAGTTATGTGCAGGATATTTTGGGCCCGATGTGTTTTGATTATGGTTTTGGCCCCTTCAGGTGGGTGTGTACGAGCGCTGATGCAAACGATTTAAAAAAGACAGATGCAATTGCGTTGGGAGTTTTGGAGGATATGTACAAAACTGCTCCGGAAGAAATTAAACAGCAACTCAACGATAACATTGCATGGATAAAAGATGCTATGCAAAATAATTTGGTAGTGGGTTCGAAGGCACGCATTTTGTACGCCGACAGTGAAGCGCGTATACGCATTGCAGAAGGAATTAATAAAGCAATTAAGGAAGGAAAAATTTCTGCTCCCGTTGTTTTGGGCCGCGACCATCACGATGTAAGCGGAACAGATTCTCCTTACAGGGAAACAAGTAATATTTACGATGGCTCGCAATACACCGCCGATATGGCTGTGCAAAATTTTGTGGGCGATGCGTTTCGCGGGGCAACATGGATTAGTTTGCATAATGGGGGCGGTGTAGGTTGGGGCGAAGTAATTAACGGAGGTTTTGGCCTGGTGCTGGATGGCAGCGCCGATGCCGGGCGCAGATTAAAGCAAATGTTATTCTGGGATGTGAACAATGGTATTGCCCGCCGCGGTTGGGCACGTAACAAAGAAGCTTTATTCGCTATAAAACGCGAAATGCAACGTACCCCCGATTTGAAAGTCACGTTGCCGAATTTGGTAGATGATGATTTGTTGGAGGGGTTGATTTAATTTATTGCTGAAATGAAATCTTCAAAACAAATTAAGGAGTCTATAACTAATATTGATTTTTCATTAAATCCTGACAATAGAACCGAATTTGAAAATTGCTTGTTTACCGGTTGCACCTTTTCGGATTTGAAAAACCTGAGTTTTGAAGATTGTTTCTTTGAAAATTGTAATTTGAGTAATGTGCAATTTAAGAACTGTAAAGTTCAGAATATTGAATTTAATGCCTGTAAATTGGTAGGTGCTAATTTTTCTCAGGCAAAGGATTTCGGTTTCTGTATAAAATTTGAAAATTGTAATCTTGATTATACTTCCTTTGATAAAAAGAAAGTGAATAAAAGTGTTTTTAAAAATTGCCGGATTCACGGTGCGAATTTTACACAGGCGGATTTATCAAAATCGCAATTCGTAAACTGTGATTTGTCAGACGCGCTTTTTGACAACACGAATTTGTCGGGTGTGGATTTTACAACAACAATTAATTTCTTAATTGACCCGGAAATGAATAATATTAAGAAGGCAAAGTTTTTGGCCCAAAGTCTGCCCGGACTTTTATACCGGCATGATATTGTAATTGTCTGATTTTATTTCACCCTGCATAATCTAAGAATTGCAGCGATTTTCTTCAAAACCACATTCTCCGTATTCCTGAAAAACCCTAAATTCTTTAATTACATGTGTGCTTAATGAAATTAATTTTTAAATTTGTTTATGACTCTGAAAAATAATTTTTTTCTTTTCTTATTATCGTTTTGCTGTTTAAGCGCTTTTGCACAAGATAATTTGCAAACAGGCAAGGAACTTGAAGCAAGAGGAAAACATGAAGAAGCCATCAAAGCTTTTTCAAAATTTATTGAGGCCAATCCCAATAACGCCGACGGGTATTTGCAACGAGGCAATTCATATTCTGAATTAGATGGAGATAAAAACACAAACCATGCTTTAGATGATTATAACACCGCTATTAAATTAAATCCCGGCGATTCGAAAGGATATTATAACCGTGGATTAATTTACATTGACTTGAAAAAATTCACTCTTGCTGAAGCCGACTTTAACAAAGCCCTTGAGCTGGGCGGTTCGGACGCAGATACCTATTATTGTCGAGGTAATGCGTATGTGGAATTGAAAAATTTCGAAAAAGCCCTTGCTGATTTTACAAAAGCTATAGAGTTAAAGCCGGGCTTCGACAGTGCGTACTCGAATCGCGGAAATACCTGGTGTGAGTTGGGCGAACACAGGAAAGCAATTGATGATTACACCAAATCGCTTGAAATTAATCCACGCGCGGCAGATGTATACGGTAACCGGGGACTTGAATATGTTGATCTGGGAGAGTTTGAGAATGCCCTTATTGATTTTAAAAAAGCTATACTGGTGGATTCTGCTTACGAAGATGCTTATGTAGGCTGTGGCAATGTGTATATAGAATTGAAAGATTTTAATCTCGCTGCTCAATATTATACAAAGGCGCTTGCAATTGATCCGAAAGATAGTGTTGCATATAATAATCGTGGCAATGCTTATTCAGAATTAAATGATACCGAAAGCGCACTTGCGGATTTCAACAAAGCAATAAAATTAGGCCCGCTTTATGCAGAAGCCTATTACAACCGAGGAAACTTATACGATGATCTGGAGCAATACCAAAAAGCTTTAATTGATTATAATATGGCAATTAAATTACTTCCGGATACCGATTGTTACAACGGTAGGGGAAATGCTTATCTGGGTTTGGAAAAATGGCAATTGGCCATTGACGATTACAATCGCGCGCTTGCCATCAGTGCAAATTACGAAAGCGCTTATGTGGGCAGAGCCGCTGCTTATGAAGGATTAAAACAATACGATTTAGCAATGAAAGATTGTAACACCGCAATTGGCTTAGACCCGAATGATGCAATTGCCTGGTACAACCGCGGAGTTGCTTATGACGGACTATTGGAATACAGAAAAGCAATAGAGGATTATACAAAAGCTATTTCTCTCGACCCGAAATACGAGGATGCTTATTATAACAGGGCGGGCGATTATGATGATATCAAAGAATATTCAAAAGCAATTGAAGATTACAGCCAACTCATTTTGTTAAACCCCGATGATCCTGATGCGTATTATAATCGTTCGATTACTTATGATAACCTCGATATGGGCGCCAAAGCCATGCAGGATATGGAAATGTACAGGAAGGTAAAAAAGAAAAAGAAATGATAATTTCTTTCCGGAAATTCTTTATTCCTAAAAAATCATAAAATTGTTAAGCGGAAGCCAAATTTTGTAATTTTGATTATGCGGGCAAAAATATTCTTTACAACAATTTTGACAGCAACTATGTTGAGCACATTTGCCCAAGATAGTGCGGCAACAAAAAAAATGTACCGCAACGAATTTGGGATTGACGCTACCGGATTTCTTAAGCAATTTCTTAATTTTAATCAGCAACAACAATTTTCAAATAGTTATTTTCCAACATACTATTTAACTTATAGAAGATATTTTAAATGTGGAAACATCAGGTTTGCTGCTGGTGGAGATTTTAGTAATGCAGAAGTTCCACCGGCATTTACCGGAGACAACAATAAATACCACAATATTTCACAATCCGTAAATGCAAGAATTGGTTGGGAATTCGTTAATGAATTAAGTAAGCACTGGCTAGTGTATTACGGATTTGATTTTAGACCTTCAACTGTGTACAGCAAAAATGATGCAACGTTTTGGAATGGAGGTTATGCGAGCGGCCGTGAAACCAAAACACAAATTTACGGACTCGCTCCGGTACTTGGATTTCGCTTTAAAATAACAGATAGATTAAGTATTTTAACCGAAGCAAGTTTTTCAATTAATACGCAAAAAGATATTCAAAGAACGTACTATACCCCGGTTTCAAGTTTATATCCGGCCATGCCCGACGACGGGCCAAATACAACAAAGAAAATATTCAGCAGTTTCGGACAGCCGTTGTCTATTTTCATTGTGTTTAAGATTTAAAAAAACTACTTCACCCGGTAATAAATCCGGTAAGAGAATTGTTTTTTCTTTTCTTCGCGGGACTCTATTAGATTTATCGGAGTTATCATGTATATCACAATTCCGTAATCACCGATTTTGGTTTTTGTTTTGGTATACACGGGGTTTTTAATTTTTATAGTTTTGTTTGCAAAATCAAACCCCCAGCGGCCGGTGGCTTCTTCATCCTTTTCTTTTACAAATGAAGTAAAGGTATTGTTGTATTCAAAATTATAGGTAATGTAACGGGCATCGCTGCTTTTAATATGAATTGTATCACCTTTGGCCGTAACAATTTTTCGAAGTTCCCATTTGCCTACGTAATCTTTTGTTTGCGCGCTTAATGTTGAAAAAGCAAAAAGGCTGAGTGTTACAAAAAGTTTTTTCATATTATCTAATTTTTAGTTTTTGCCACAGATTTCGCGAGCTTTCACAGATTAAGAACACACGGATTTTTACTGCTTTTATCTATTATAAAATATAATCTGTAAAAGGAATCTGTGTAAATCCACGTAGTCTGTAGCGTACTCTACAGAATATCCTTCACCAGAACATTTCCTTTATGTATAGTCAATACATTGTCAAAATCATTCATTAATTTATGTATGGTTTCCAATTCTTTTGTAGAGTGTATGGGCATGTGATTAACACCTTTCGTTTCTATTTTATCCAGAATATATTTTACGGTAAGCTGCGTTTCAGAAACTCCGGGGTTATACGCCACATCTTTTTCCCGTTCGGTTTTTACTTCGGTAAAAACTCCTGTTTCCGTAAAATCAAAAACAATAATCCGCGCCAATCTGACGGGCATATCCAGTTTGTTTGCAATTTCTTCGGCAGTCAGCGGTTTTTTTCCGTCGGTAAAATTTTTCACCACAAGGTTTGCAACCAGTAAAGAAATTACCCGCTTGTATCTCGGGCTTATATTTTTTATTTCTGATTCCAGTTCGTAATGGTCAACATTCTGGTAAGCAAAAGCCAATTCAGCACCAAATAACACAATAAACCAGCTATATTGAATCCAGATTAAAAAGAGGGGCAGGGCGGCAAAACTTCCGTACACGGCGTTATATTTAGAGGCACCGATTTGAAAACCGATATAAGCCCATTGCAAAATATCAAACGCAACCGCGCAGACAATTCCCGCTACAAAAGCCGCTTTAAATTTTACTTTGGTGTTGGGTAAGGTTATAAAAAGAAAAGTGAAAAGCCCTCCCATTAATATCAGGGAAAATAACTTCAGAATAATTTTGAAAACAAAACCAAGTTTACTCAGCCAAACAATACCCTCTGCCATTGAAACTTCGTGGTCCACAAAAATGGTAATGCTGCTGGTAATAAGAATTAAAACCGGCGCGAATAAAGTAATAGCAACGTAATCGGTTATACGGCGGATAAATATGCGGCCTTTTTTTATCTGCCATATTTCGTTAAACGAATCTTCAATACTGCTAAGTAATTTTAATACAGTATAAATAATTAAAATAACTCCCACCACGGCAATAATTCCGCCCTGTACTGTTTGCAGCATCCTGTCGGCAAAATCAAAAGCCTGGCTTAAAATATTTTTGTAAGAGCCTAAATCACGCAATAAATCCTGTTCTAATTTTTGTTTTAACCCGAATGCCTGCGCAATGGCAAACAAAAGTGCCAGCACCGGTACCAAAGCAAACATGATATAAAAAGTAAGCGCCGATGCTTTAACAAGGCATTTGTCTTCGTTAAAACCTTTTACAGCCAACACCATAATCCGTAATTGCCGTATTAAAAAACCTTGTTTCTTATCCAAGCGGCTTTCACGTATATGCCATATTTTGTACGTAAAAAAATGGATGGTGTTTTTTATAAAAGCAAACAGCTTCTTCATATCAGCCCAAATGTAACATCATTTTTTTAATTTATTAAATGTGTATTTTAGCAAAGTGAATTTTGCAGGGTTTATAAAGAAATTCGGGTTTTGGGTAATTACAGTTATTTACCTGGTTATTTTGCTTTTCGCGAAGAATATCCCTGTTTTTTGGGATATGTACGGGCAAGTGAAAACAGCGAATTATTTTTTAGAAACAAATTTCAGTGATCTTTTTCCCGACGGAAATACTTTTTCGGATAACGGACATTTTCCTTTATATGCCTTATATCTTGCCTTACTGTTTAAGATTTTTGGTTTAAAATTATGGCTTGCGCATTTATCCGTATTGCCCTTTTTATTCGGAATTTTGTGGCAATTGCAGAAATTCTGCAAACTTTTTTTAAGCGAACTGCAAACATTTTTTGTTTTGTTGTTTACACTTTTTCACCCGGCTTTTATCACGCAAAGCATTTATTTCAGCAATGAAATAGCGATTGTATTTTTTTCCTTATGGATGATAAATTCGATTTTGTATGAGCGTAGCTCGCACATAGCACTGGCATCAATTTTTCTTTGTCTTTTAAACCTGCGTGGAATTTCTTTATGCATAATACTTCTGATTTATTTTTTAATCGCTAAAAGAAATAAAAATGCCTGGTACTTACTTTGCGGCTTAATTATTTGGACAAGCTGGCTGTTTATTCATTGTAAAATTACCGGTTGGTTTTTTGCGGGAGAAGAAATAAAAGAATTCAGAGCATTGGCAACTCCTGAAATGATGGTCAGGAATTTTTTAATTTCACTTTGGAAAATAATTGATTTGGGCTCTGTATTCGGTTGGGCTGCAATACTGGCGGTTGCTTTAAAAAGAAAGACATCAGGCGAACCGCTTGTTTTACTAATGCTTGTTTCGCTTGCAGTTATTTTAACCTGTGTGCCTACCGGAAACCCGGTAAGCAATCGTTATTTTTTAATCAGTTATGTACTGTTGCTTCCTGCTTTTATATACTCAGTTGGGTTTCTCGATAAAAAATTACCTGTGGTAATACCTGTTTGTTTCGCTATCGTTCTGTTTTCAAACAATGGCGTGATGTATCCGAATAAATACGGCAATGCATGGGACTGCTCGCTGAAAAGCCTCGCGTATTTTGATTTGAGAAAACAATTAGACGGGTATGTGGCGGAGCAAAAAATTTCTCCGAAGGAAGTATCCGCCGGATTTCAACTGTATTTCAATGATAAATTTTATTTAATGAATGGTACTGAAAAGGAATACGGTTTATTAAGCGATACCGAAATGCCCCGTTCAGAATATGTAGCCGATTCGGACATTTGTAATAATTACGATGAATTGAGAAATCAATTCTTAAAAGAAAGATATTCCCCTGTAAAAACTTTTAAAAGCGGCGCGGTTTACATTAATCTGTTCAGAAAAAACCCTAAGCCTTAGAAGGAAAAAATTCATCACGCATTTTAAGCAAGGGCTGTTCAACCAATTCTGAGAAGAAAATTCCTGCTGCGATACAGACAAAAACGTAAATGCAAAAATAACCAGCATTAAGCATTCCGCCGGTTTCGCTGATTCCGAAAAGGTCAAGAATTTCCAGCGCAGGAATGTGTACAAGATAAATCGCATAGGAATAAAATCCGGTCATCGCAAAAGGCTTTGTTAGAGAGGTAGTTTTATTTTCAGAGCCTAAAACCCAAAGCAAAATACCGGCGCAACAAAAAGCAATTACCGTAAAACCGGGCCCTTGTGTAAGATAACTTTGTGGTTGCATAAGCCCGAAACCCGCTAAAAAAATAATGCAGATCCCCGGCAATAAATAACCTGCACCGTTTCTGAACGCAAGCAGTTTTTCCTTATGATATTTCCAACCGTAACAAAGTAAAACACCTGTAAAAAGCGAATCGATGCGTGTATGCGTAAAAAAATGATTCTGGTAATTACCGTGCAGGCAATTCCATATCCGGATAATAAGTGGTAGCGCTACAAAAAATATACAAACCGGGATGATATTTTTTCTTGTCGTAAAAAAAAGCGCAAAACAAATCATCAGGATAAAATAAAAATGTTCTTCTACTGCCAGCGACCAGGTGTGTACATATAATCCGCCAAAATAATTCTGTATAAAAAGTAATTCAGCCACAAAAGGCCGGTAATTTACGGGCTGGCGGTAAAAAAAATAAACCACGAAGGTCAGGGCGATAAGCAGAAAAAACAAAGGGTAAATTTTAAAGCCCCTACGTATAAAAAACCTGAAAAAATCAATTTTCCCGGATTTTTCGTGCTCAGTAAAAAGCAATCCGGAAATTAAAAAACCGCTCAAAACAAAGAACAAATCAACTCCCAGCCAGCCGCTGTTTGTTAAAAACCCGCAGATATTCCAGTGCCTGCAAATCACCAGTAAAACAGCTATACCGCGCAGTAAATCAAGGCCGTTTTTTCGGTTAATTTTAACATTTTCTGTACTAAAACTCAGCATACTCCGTTATTGAGAAAATTTCATTAAATTTACGAAGATGATTGCTATCAGGAAGATATTTTTTGCCCTAATTACGGGTAGCTGTTTGTTAACCCAGGCCCAGGTGGCAAAGTACAGTAACGAGTTTTTAGCGGTTGGCGTAGGTGCACGTGCTCTTGCCATGGGTAATGCCAACATAGTAAGTGCCAACGATGTAACCTGCGGATACTTCAATCCTGCCGGCTTATTGAACATAAAAACCAAATTTCAGATGGCATTGATGCATGCCGAATATTTTGCAGGTATCGCCAAATACGATTACGGCGCGCTTGCTACAAGAATTGACAGTAATAGCGTTGCTTCTGTAAGCATGATACGTTTCGGAGTGGATAATATTCCCAATACCCTTCAATTAGTGGATGCAAACGGTTTTGTGGATTACAGTAAAATAAGCAGCTTCAGCGTAACCGATTTTGCAGCCCTGCTTTCTTATGCCCGCAAACTGAAAGTTTTAAAAGGAGTAAATTTAGGTGCTTCCGGAAAAATTATCCGTCGCCATTTCGGTCCTTTTGGCGGCGCATGGGGTTTTGGTTTGGATATAGGGGCTTCTTATTCGTATAAAGGATGGAATTTTGCAGCTGTTGGAAGAGATATTACCGGTACATTCAATGCTTACACATTTACACTCAGCGACCAGGATAAAGCAACTTTTGCGGCAACGGGCAACAACATTCCGAGCAGTTCCGTAGAAATTACCGTGCCTCGTTTAATTATTGGAGCATCACGTAATTTTTCTGTTTGGAAAGACAAAATATCCATTATGCCCGAGGTAAATTTTATTACCACTTTCGATGGAAAACGTAACACCATTATAAAAACCCCGGTATTAAGCACCGACCCCGTTGTGGGAATAGAGATCGGTTATTTAAAAATGATTTATTTGCGCGCCGGTATCAACAACGTGCAAAAAGCAACGGACATTAATAATAAAACTTATACTACGCTTGCGCCCGGTATAGGCGTTGGAATAAAATATAAAATATTTACGCTGGATTACGCCTTAACAAATTTCGGCGATAATACTTTAGGATTGTACAGTAATATTTTTTCTTTGAAAATAGATATTGATAAAAGCCTGCTGCCAAAAAATCCGCAATAAATGAAATGTAAAAACATAACATACGCTATACTGTTTTTGTTTTTAGGGATAAACCTTTTTTCCCAGCCATTTAATAACGAATGGATTGTTTACGGTCAGAAATATTACAAAATAAAAATTGCCAAAAACGGGCTTTATAAAATAGATTCAACCACACTCGCCAACTCAGGAATACCACTTTCCGTTATCAATCCCAAAAACATTCAGCTGTTTCAAAAGGGAAAAGAAATTCATCCTTATATTTTCGGCGAGGCAGACGGTGTTTTAAACACTAACGATTACATTTTATTTTATGCTGAGAAAAATTCAGGCAAAGATGATTCTTTGTACTACGATAACGTCCCATACATCACCAATCCGTATTACAGCGTTATAAATGATACAGCGGCTGTATTTTTAACATGGAATGCTTCAACCAATAACCGCAGGCTTACTTTAAATACAGATACTACTTATTCTCAAAGTAATCCGTCGCCATACTACTACAAAGAGATTTTAACCACTAATGCCGGCGGTTACAGCGAAGGGCCAACCAATTCTTTAAACCTTACCGACCCGCGATATAAATTAGGTGAGGGATTTATCAATGGCCAGATTCCTGAAACACAATTCAACAACTTAACTTTTTCTACTTCGTCGGTATATGCAGGCGGGCCGCAGGCGTTTTTTACAATTTGTATTTCGGGCGCTAATGATATAGCGGGTGTAACTCCCGATCACTTTATCCAAATGTATTATACCGATAATACAGGCAATCCCGTTATTCTTAAAACAGATTCGGTTAACGCGTCTGATACCCATAAATTTACTTTTTCGGTTAACCCGGGTTTATTTGGTATAAACACATCCGTGGGATGCACTTCTTTGGTAAATACGGCTACTTCCATCCCTAATTATACCAATATAAATTACATGCGCGCGTTTATTCCGCATCAGTTTAATTTATTGAGTTCGGGCGAGGAAAAAATATACTTGCCCGATGACGGAAACCAGCCAAAATCAAAATTGGTTATCTCTAATTTCAGCGGTAACAAACCTTTTCTGGTAAATTTAAGCGACAGCACATTACATACAGTTAAAAAAAACGGAAATAATTTTTTAGCACTGATTCCTAATTCGGGTAAAACAAAATTTTGTTTTTTAACCGACTCGCTTAATATCACTGCGGTTGTAAATATTACCGCGGTAAACGGAAACGGTACCTTTGTAAATTACCAGCCGCAGATTGCCGATTCAAATTACATAATCATTTCTAACCCGATTCTTGCACCGGAGGCCCAGAATTACAAAACCTTCAGAAGTAGTGCCGCTGGTGGCAGTCATTCTGTAATTCTTGCTTACGTAAATGATCTGTACGACCAGTTTGCTTTTGGCGTAGAGATTTCTCCAATGGCATTGCGCAATTTTTGTGCAATGGTTATTGCTGCCCCCAACAAAAACCCTTCTGATTTATTTTTACTGGGCAAGGCCGTACATTCTATGGATTGTATCACGGGCATCGGCGTGAATCCCGCTTCTTTTTACTGGAATAAAAACCTTGTTCCTTCATTCGGTAATCCTGCATCCGATATTTTAATTACAAAAGGTTTGCCGGGCTCAACTTATATCGAACCTGCAATTCCCACAGGCAGGTTAGCCGCTCAGACAAACCAGGATGTCGTATCTTATTTAAGTAAGGTAATTTTATACGAGCAAGAGATGCTAACCGGTGATTCGTTATGGAAAAAACGCGCACTTCATTTTATCGGAGGAAAAGATGCCTATGAGCAACAGGTGCTTTCATCATACGTAAATGATTACAAACATACATTTGAAGATACCGCTATGGGCGGAAAAGTATTTTCATTCTATAAAACATCTTCTGCACCAACTTCAGTCACCACAAACGACTCGGTAAAAAAATTAATTGAAGACGGTGTTTTGCTAATGACTTTCTTCGGGCATGGTTCACAAACCGGCTTCGACCAGAATATTGATGACCCGCAGAATTATAATAACTCGCCCAAATTTCCGCTTATCATAGGTAACTCTTGTTATACAGGTGATATTCATAGCGGAGACCAGCAATCGAATAGTGAAGTATTTGTTCTGGCACCGAATAATAAGGGCAGTATTGGTTTTTTAGCTACTGTTTCGGAGGGTGTAGCCAATGATCTGTATTATTATACGCGCCAGTTTTATAAACAATTTTCGGCATTAAGTTATGGCCAGTCGTACAGTGCGTGTATAAAAAAAGGAATAAACAATTTAATGTACGCTCAATCCCAGGGTAATTATCCGGGCGATACCCTTTTACAATGGGCGAGTTTGGAAATGACTTTTCACGGTGACCCGGCTATTGCCCCATATACAAATCCTAAACCCGATTACGCGCTGAATAATTCGGATGTTATTTTTAATACCACCAAGTGGGTGGATTCTTTGGGAATAAAAATAGTAATGACAAATTTAGCGAAAGCCATTAAAGATTCATTCACTGTATTTATCCAAAGAAATTTTCCGAACGGGGATACACTTAAATTTTTTAAAAAGGTAAAAGCGCCTTATTACAAAGACACGCTTCAATTTTTTATAGCCAAAGATTATTACCGCGCTGTTGGTTTAAATTGTTTTTATGTGAAGCTGGATTATCTGAATTTAATTTCTGAAGTAAGCGAAACAAACAATACCACCGCCGGCAATGTTTGTTTGTTTATTCCGGGCGCTGATATAGAGCCTGTATGGCCCTATAAATATGCCATTGTGCCGAATATTTCAAAAGTAACATTAAAAGCAAGTACAGCAGATCCCTTTGCACCTTTAACCGTTTACCGCTTCCAGGTTGATACCAATAATAAATTTTTAACACCCTTAATTAATACAACCATAAATGCCCCCGGAGGAGTGGTGAGTTTGCCTGTCACTTTGTACAATACCGACAGCATGGTTTATTTCTGGCGTGTTTCTAAGGATACTGTAACTAATCCCAATTGGAAAGAAAGTTCCTTCCAGGTAATAACCGGAAAATACGGTTGGGGGCAAGCGCATTTTGAACAATTTAAAAACGACGCGTATCAATATGTTGTTTATGTAGATTCAACACCACATATGTTTAAATTTGTAAAAGACGTAAAAACTATTGATGTAACAGATGCAGTAATTGGCCCGGAGAATTATAACAATTTCACCGATGTTGCTTTTTATTATAACAATGCTTTGCAAAGATGGTGGACCTGCGAAGCAAACGGGTGGACCATTGCTGTTTTTGATTCAATATCAGGGAATTTAAAATACACCGATACTTTGGGTGGTGCAGCTCCTAATCCAAGCACCTGGATAGGAGGAAACGGTAATTGCGTTTGCGACGTTTCTACAAAAATGGCTTATGATTTTGGTAGTTTAAATCAACTTTGTGGTGACCATCCTGATTGGAGAACCAATCTTCTTCATTTTCTTGTGGATAGTATTCCTAACGGCACACCTGTGCTTGCATATGCAACCAAATGCTGGCTATGCTCAAGTCAGGATACTTTAACCCCGGCTTTATTAAGTGCCTTTCATAATATTGGTTCCACAAAAATAGACAGCCTTAAAGATTCTACCGTATTAATTATTTTTGGCCGTAAGGGTATGGCTCCCGGGCAGGCACATGAAGTACTCTCGTATTACTGGCATCAAAAAATAAGTTTACATGATTCTTTAATTACGAAATATAAAAACGGATTTATCGCTTCAGAAATAATCGGCCCTTGCCAGTTTTCAGATACAGCCTGGCATTCCCTGCACTGGCATTACATGGATTTAATTACGGATGTTCCCGCCCCGAGTAAAGACAGTATTGTAATTCGTTTAATGGGAATAAAAGCTTCGGGGCAAAAAGTTTTTATAAAAGATTTTCCTAAGAATTCTTTGAATGTTTTAGACCTGAAGAATTATGTAAATGGTAAATTGTATCCTTATTTGCAATTAATAGCTTACGAAGCCGATAATCAAAACAACACACCGCCGCAATTAGGTCGCTGGCAAATTATTTACGACCCCGCACCGGAAGCAGCCATCGATCCCCCATCCGGCTTTTCTGTTTTCAAAACCAAAGTGCAGGAAGGCGAAAATTACAAATTACGTTTACCTATAAAAAACATCAGCGATTTTCCTTTTAACGACAGCCTTTTAATTACTTATACATTAGAAGATGCAAACCGTATTAATCACGTGCAACCATATAAATTAAAACACAAACCTTTCCTGCCCGATTCGGTTATCTTCGATACTATAAGTGTTTCCACTTTAGGCTTTTCAGGAAGTGATATTTTGTGGATTGATGTAAATACTCCGGGTCATCCTAAATACCAACCCGAGCAATATCATTTCAATAATATCGCGCAGATTTCTTTTAATGTTGACCGTGATAAAATAAATCCTTTATTGGATGTAACTTTTGACGGCATTCATATTCTTAACGGAGATATCGTTTCGGCAAAACCAAATGTGCTGGTTTCGCTTAAAGATGAAAATAAATTTTTAGCGCTTAACGATACAAGTAATTTTAAAGTATTTGTGCAATTACCCGGGGTTTCTACCGAAACCCGTTTGTATTTTAAAGATGTCTTGCAGTTTATTCCCGCGCAATTACCTAATAACTCCTGTAAAATAAATTACCATCCTGTATTGGCACAGGACGGTATATACACCCTCCACATAATAGCCACCGACCGCAGTTCTAATTTAAGCGGGCAAATGGATTACAAAATTCAATTTGATATTGTAAACAAACCTACCATTACCGAGGTGTTGAATTACCCTAACCCTTTCAGTACTTCCACCAAATTTGTATTTACCATCACCGGAAGCGAAATACCTGAAACTTTTAAAATCCAGATTTTAACCATTACGGGCCGCGTGGTAAAAGAAATTACCCGTGAGGAACTCGGCTTTTTACACATAGGAAGAAATATTACTGATTATGCCTGGGACGGCACTGACCAATTTGGCGATAAGCTTGCCAACGGTGTTTATCTTTATCACGTTGACACACGCTTGCACGGAAGTGAAATAGACCACCTGAGCACCGCTGCAGATGGCTATTTCAAAAAAGGTTACGGAAAGATGTTGTTGATGCGCTAACTCTTTTTCCTTCGGGTTTTCATAAATTTTATTTTCAATCCGTTAAAAAATAGATAGAGCAGGTGTTTTCACCCCCCCCCTTTTTAAACAGGTGTTTTTACTCTAATCTATTTAAAATTTTTGCATTTATTTTGCTATTAATTTTTAAAAACATAAACTATGAAAAAAACTAAGTTATTAATGGCGTTATTATTAGCAAGTTTCTTTGGTAATGCTCAAAACATGCTTACCAATGGCGGGTTTGAAACTTATAGTACGCTTCCAACAACATGTCCAACACTTCCATCCTCAAATGCATCAACTCTTTCCGATGTAAATAATTGGAGTGAAACCGTTAAGACTTACAGATGGGATCCTGGTATGGGTTGCGTTGTTTCCGGTACTTGTACAAATACAGCTGTTTATGGCCGATCGTATTACTACAATAGTACAACTGGCGGAAATGGCAGTTGCGAGCCCATTGCTGCTAATTCAGGTACCGGATACGTAGTTTTACAGAGTCATGGAGTATTTGTAACTGATCCCAATGCCTGCCATAATGGTGCCGACCAATATATTTATCAGTCGTTGAGCGGTACTACACTATATGCGTCTAATAATTACACTTTTCAGGGTTACGTTTATTTGGGCTCTGGTTTTGGTTGTTCTTATCTTACTGCTGATCTTACAACCGGGACTACTATGACTTCGGGTACAAGCATTTCTGTTACAGGGTCTGGATGGGTTGCATTTTCAGTTACTTTAACAGTTCCTTCAAACGGAAGCAGTTATAATCTGGTTCTCGGACCCACAGCTTCAAACTATTGTATCCCTTCTCCCACTTACTTCTATTATGCATTTGATGATCTTTCCTTATCTCAGGCACCCTGCGTGGCTAACGCTGGCTCAAATAAAAACAATACTACAGGTTGTTGTACAACATGCCCTGGTATAGGTGTACAAGTAGGTACTGCTGCGCTTTCAGGCTTAACGTATGCGTGGACATGTAGTGCTGCTAATTGTTATATAAGTAATGCAAGTGTTGCCCAACCTACAGTTTCCCCTTGTTATACAACAACTCCAACTACTTATTCTGTAACTGTCAGCGGCCCGGGTTGTAATACTGCAATTTCAACTATGCAAGTTACAACATCTACTTATGGTGGAGCAAATTGCTGCAGAATAGCAAACCCTAATCATCCTGAGAAAAATATTTTATTTGGTACCAATTTCGGAGTGTTTCCTAACCCTGCAAATAGTGAGGTTACAATAACATTAACTAAAATTGTTGACTATATCAGAATTATAGATATATCCGGAAAAATAATGTTTGAAACAAAAAATATTACGGATAGCCATATTATTGTAGATATTTCAAAATATGCCAAGGGTGTTTATTTTGTGGTTGCAAAAACCGGCGAAGAAGTAGAAAAACAAAAACTTATTGTAGAATAAAATAAATTGTAAAATAAGAAACCTGCATTTGTTATCAATGCAGGTTTCTCTTTTTATTAAGTTTTATTTCTTTACCTGCGCATCCGAACCAAGTGTATTAAACACAGGGGTTTTTCCGTCAGTAATAATAACTTTAGAATTTCCCGAGCTCATTAGTGCCTCATACATTTTAATACGATTGTATTCCAGAATTTTTTCATTCAAAGAAGTGGAGAGAATATCCTGCGCAGCTTTTATCCCTTCCGCTTCAATTCGTTGGCGCTCGGCTTCTTTCTTTTGTTTCTGAATTACAAAATCCATTTTCAACGCGTCCTGTTCTGCCTGTACTTTGCTTTCTATCGATTGCACAATTTGCGCCGGAAGGTTGATGTCTTTAAGTAACACTGCATCTACTATAAAGCCGTGCTGTTCAATGTGCAATTTTAATTCGTCGGCAATGGCTTTTTCTACTTTTTGCCTTTCGGTAGCGTATAATTCTTTGGCGTAGTAGCGCGCGCTTATTTCGCGTGCGGTTGCGCGGAAGTTGCTGAGCACAATTACTTCTTCATAATTCTGCCCGAATTTTTGATATACATTTGCGGCTTCTTCGGGTTTAACGTGGTATAATAAACTTATTTCGGCACTCACACTTAAACCTTCTTTAGTCGGCAAGGGTAGTGTTTGAAATGACTCAACGGTACGGATATTTATTTTAACTACACGCGTTGTAAAAGGATTGAAATTTATTAAACCGGGCGTAAAAGGAGTGCCCTGTATGCGGCCGAAAGTTTGTTTAATGCCTATTTCGCCGGGCCTTACCACTCGGCAGGAAGTGATGCTTGCCGCAATCGCTAAGCAAACAGTAATCTGAAAAATAGTTTTCATGGGAATTTGTTTTGGTTATGTAATTGTACGAAACAATTATGCCACAGTTTGCCACTTAACATTTATTAAGTAAGCGGCATTTCATAAAAAATGTGAAAAGAAAAAATAAAGAAGAACTCCGTCTTTATTCAGAGATTAATTTGCAGGTATAGTGTTGGTCGCCTGTTTCTATAGAAATAAAATAAATACCCGGGCTCGTAAATTCAAATACTTTTCTGTAATCCGTTCCCGCACTTTCTTCCGAGCTTTTTAATACAACTTCGCCAAGCCCGTTGTAAATGGTGTAGTTAACAAGAGCCCCTTTTTCTGTATTTAAATAAACCGTAAAATTTCCGTCAAAAGGATTCGGTGCAATAACAGGTGCACTGTATTTATCATCACATACGCTTACAACGGCAGGGAATTCGGTTCTCAATCCGTTGTTATCTACCTGCGCCAATTTATAGAAAGTAGTTTTTGTTTCGGTGTTCAGGATAACAGAATAATGTTGTGTAACAAGGCTGTTGCCGTGCCCGTTTACTTTTGCCACCTCGTTGTAATTTATTCCGTTGGCCGATTGCATTATTTCGAAATGATTATTATTTGTTTCGGTTGCGGTATTCCATTTTACAGCTGTTTTTCCGTTCAGGCATTTTGCAGAGAAGTCGCTTAACTCAATGGGTAAAGTCCCGATAGTTGCATTAATCGAACCCAATGTGTAATAACCTGTACCACTTTGTATATCGCTGTATGGAACCGTAAAATTAATAGTACCTCCTGTTGCAGTGTATCCTGCATTCGGAGAATAGGTATGTTCGCCTGCAGAGCCGTCGTAAAAATTTGTATTGTCATCCACTAAAAGGCGCATATCCACATTGGTATTGGTACCATAACCGCTCGGGCCGTTTACCTGTGTCATATCAAACTGGATAATCAGGTTGCCGGTAAAAGCGCCGGTTTTTTGCGTGGCCCATACGCGTGTGGTTTGGTAAGCAATTACGGTTGCAGGGCCGTTATGTGTTGCTGAAACATTTATAGGCGTGGCAAGTGTTCCGGCATTACTGCCACTCATCAAAAACGTTTTATCGTTGGTTAATGTGGTTGGAGCTCCCAGGCTGCTATTGGCAAGAGTAACAATATCGGTTGAACCGTTTAAACTGGAAACGCTGGTGGTTTTTGTTTTGTTTAATAAGGAATTTCCTGCGGTATTGTCTCTTCCCAACCCGATTACGTAATTATGATAACCTGCATGATTATTCCAGATTTGCGTGCCGTCGCTTCCCATATAAATTACTGCAGAACCTGCTCCGGCATTATTACCTAATGTTAGTCCGTACTTAATACACAGGTAAGATTCCACACGGCGTAATTCGGAAGAAGAAAGTTTTTTATTAAAGGTCATTACTTCCGCAATATCCACATTTGTATAAAGAGGGTTTCCTAAATCATTAGAACCGATGTTCAGTGGTTTGAGGGTTGCTCCCGGTGCAAATGTAAGCGAGTGAGAAATTGTTGCATCGGTATTTGCGTTTAATTTTAAAGTAAGGGAGGATGCGTCAGAAACATATTCTACAAGAACATCTAAATTTGTAATGGTTGTTGTACTGGCGCTGTTTTTTCCGGTTACATCATCTGTAAAATCCAAACGCTGTGAGGAACCGTTAAGTTCCTCTCCTATACGATACGAACCGGTAGGAGCAGTTTCCCATTTGTAATCAACCGTGCCGCTTTTAATATTTTTTATCATCATTATCGTGTTGTCCGTTGCATTAAACAGTGTTGTGCCGGTAAAAGTATTATTACTTACAAGAACATCACTAGTGCCGTTGAAACGAATGTAATCCTGAAAATCAATTGTACCTGCCTGAACCGTGGGTTGATTTGCAACTGTAGCCTGTACCATATTACCCGTTATGCCTGCGCCTGATTGGTCAGCCCATGCGCTCACCGGATTACCTGTAACACCAGCGTCTGATTTTATCCAGTGTTTTAAATTCAGTGCACTTGTGCCCGGGTAAGAAGAGCATACCGCGATTGTTCTCGTACCTGCCGGATTTGTAGCGGTTGGTACGTGAGTTATAGAGGCAACCGTAATCTGTGTACAGGAAGCATCAACTACATTTCCGGTTGTGGACGCGGGATTAATATCGTAAGCAACCCAAAAATAATTTGTGCCCGAAGCGAGAGTTTGCGAACCGTTAATGGTATTGGAGCCACCTGCGGGAACAGTACCGCCACTTACAAATTCGTTGGTAGTATTGAAGGTAGCTGTTGTACCCGTATAGTAAATATGGATTTTAGAAACGTCGGCAAGTGTTGCGCTTGTGCTTCCGCCAGCGCCTAATTGAAATTGTGTAATTGATAAAGCGTTGCAAGTTCCGGCCGTTACAACCTGTACGCAAATTACATCCTGGTCGATATCACATTTTGTAACGCCCGATATATTAGATTGAACGGTTGTGCAGGAAGTAAAGGACATATTAGGAGGAATAGTTACTTTATACGCAAGGGTTGCGGTGTTTCCGGAACCGCAGGAAAAAGTACTTACTAAAACACGATAAGTTCCTGCTATGGTGGGTGTCCATGTAACATGCGACATAAGGCCGCAAAAATCGTCGTTGTAGCCGCCGGCGTAAGTTCCCGTATTATCAAGAATTGTTATCTGGCTGTCGAAAGCGGCATTACTTCCATCGGCGGCACAAAAAGAAAAATCATAGGTAGGCATGCATCCTGCGGCAACTACAAATGTGTAATAGTTCCCGGTACTTACATTCATGGTTTGGTAAGCTGCTGCCGGAACGGGAGAAAGAGCACCGCCATTTGCACCTCCCGAACATTGAGCCTCGCTTTTGAAGAGAGGAACAAAAATTAAGAGTATTATTACCAGGCGGCTTTTTTTTAGCATTTTTTATTTTAATTAAATTGCGGGATAAATTTCTTAAATCGATTTAGATAACGCTAAATATAGTATATTTGCAGATGTAAAGTCAAGTAAATAAAGCCAAAAGGAAGTAATGTACTGGTAGCTAATCAATTATTATTTAAATCGTTTTAGGTTTCGGAGCATTTGTATTCACAAATAAGTTCACGATATTTGGTAAACTGGTTTTTGCAACATTAAAACTCCCTGTTATGACGCATAAAAAATATAATATTGAAGAGCTCGCAAAAAAAATCGGCGTTTCTAAAACACTGGTATCTTTTGTACTGAATAATAAAGCAGATAAATACGGAGTAAGTAAAGCCACACAAAAAAAAGTACAGGCGGCGATAAAAAAATTAGGTTTTCAGCCAAGTTCATCCGCCCGCATGTTACGCTTAAAAAAATCGAATTTAATAGGACTGGTTGTAGCTGATATCGGTAACCCTTTCTTCGCGCAAATTGCCATGCAGATTGAGCAACATGCCGATAAAGCAGGTTACCGCATTATCATTGCAAACACACACGAAGACCCCAAAAAAGAAATTGATTTATTAAACGCGCTTATACACAGCCAGGGTGTTGACGGAGTAATTTTAACCACCTCACTAAAAGCACCTAATAGTTTAAAAGCATTAATGCCTCCGCGTTATCCCTTAATATTGCTCGACCGTAAATTAAGCGGCATTGCAGCAAGTACGGTGGGTATTGATAATTTTGAAGGTTCACATGAAATGACTAAACACCTCATTGCCGGCGGCGCCAAAAAAATAGGATTACTCACCATTTCTCCGGGATATATAAGCCCGATAAAAGACCGCGTTAACGGCTACAAAAAAGCACTGGAAGATGCAGGAATAAAATTTGAGCCGGAACTGGTGCAGGAAATTTCTTTTTCGCAAATAGAAAAAGATGTTTTTGAAGCGGTAAATCTTTTATACGGCCATAAAGAAATTGACGGCTTGTTTGTTTTAAACAACCAGATTGCGCGTCACTGTCTGCAAACGTTTGAGAAGATGGATATAAAAATTCCGCACGATATTTTGTTTTCTTCTTTTGACGATAATGAATTGTTCAGTTTATACAATCCGTCAATCTCAGCAGTAATGCAACCGGTTGAAAAATTAGGCGAGCTTGCTTTTGAAGAACTTGCCCGTTTAATAGGCGAAAAAGATTCGGACAAAAAAATCGCGCACGAGCAGGTCGGTCTAAAACCGGAATTAATTATCCGGAACAGCAGCAAGCGCTAATCAAACAAACCTCCTTTATTTCTATGGGGTAATTTACCCATTTGCTTATACGCTTTTTCAGTGGCCTCGCGCCCGCGCGGTGTGCGTTGCAAATAACCTTCCTGAATTAAAAAAGGTTCGTACACTTCTTCAATAGTACCGGATTCTTCTCCTACCGCGGTACTGATAGTTGTAATGCCAACCGGGCCGCCTTTAAATTTTTCGATGATGGCGCTGAGTATTCGATGATCCATTTCATCCAATCCGTTCGCATCAACGTTCAAGGCTTTTAACGAGAACAAAGCAATTTCTAAATTTATTTTTCCGTCGCCTTTAATCTGCGCAAAATCGCGCACGCGCCTTAACAAAGCGTTTGCAATACGTGGTGTGCCGCGGCTGCGCCTTGCAATTTCAAAAGCAGCCTCTTCATTAATTTCTACCTGCAAAATAGCCGCGCTGCGTTTTACAATTTTTGTAAGCACATCCGACTTGTAATAATTTAATCTTGCATTAATACCAAAACGTGCGCGTAGTGGAGACGTAAGTAATCCGCTACGGGTTGTGGCGCCTACTAATGTAAACGGGTTTAATTTTATTTGTACGCTGCGCGCGCTGGGGCCGCTGTCGAGCATAATATCAATTTTATAATCTTCCATGGCGGAATATAAATATTCTTCTACCACCGGGCTGAGGCGATGTATTTCGTCAATGAACAAAACATCGTAAGGTTCTAAATTGGTAAGTAGGCCTGCAAGGTCGCCTGGTTTATCCAATACAGGGCCTGATGTGATGCGAATGCTTACACCCAAATCATTTGAAATAATATGTGCTAAAGTTGTTTTTCCCAAACCCGGAGGACCGTGTAGTAAAACATGGTCGAGCGCTTCCTCTCTTTGCTTTGCGGCCTGCACAAAAACGCGAAGATTATCAATTACAGATTCCTGTCCGCTGAAATCATCAAACAACACCGGGCGCAAGGCCTTTTCCGCTTCTTTATCGGCGGGGGTTAAATTTTCTTCTTCGGGATTTAAATTAGGGTTCACTCAGGTACGAATTACGCAGGTACGAATATACGAATAGACAATCATCGGGGATTAAACTGTTTGCTAATATAATTAACATTGTATTTGTGTTAGGGATTGAGCAACGGTGTTGGAGCACATAACGCCCGGCTGTTGCGTTATTGCGACTTGCGAAAGCCCGACCCGTCACAGATACTCATTAACCGGGAATTTTAAATACGGGGAACACCCAAAACCATGGCCCAAAAGAGATAAAAATTACGGTTTTTAGCTAACAAAAACTATATTTGTAACTCATTATGGCAAAACAAAAGAATAAAAAAGGGTTTACAATAGAAATGAAACCTTTTGAGCTGTTTCCCTTCTCAAACCCCAAGATCCCTTACATCATACTGGCACTCATCGGGTTTATTTTTTACATAAACACCATTTACAACGAGTTTGCGCTTGATGACGGGATTGTGATCCACAAAAACGAGTACGTTATGGAAGGCGTAAGTGGCATTGACAGTATCATGAGCCGTGATGCGTACCACAGTTTTTACAAGCAAATGAATGCCAAGGCGCAACTGGCCGGCGGACGTTACAGGCCTCTCTCTATTGTAAGTTTTGCGATTGAACAGGAATTTATAGGCAGCTATAAAGACGGAAAACTACCACCTGCCAATTGCTGGGATAAAAACGGTAACGGTAAAACCGACCCCGAGGAAGATATTAACGGCGACGGTTTATGGAACGATAACGATTGCCTTACGGAGGGTTGTATGCTGCGGCATTTTAACAACGTGTTGTTTTATGTACTTTGTGTTTTGCTTATTTATTTTTTGTTCCGGAATCACATGTTCCCGCAATACCCCGACCTGGCATTTTTAGCTGCTCTGTTTTTTTGTATACACCCGATACACACCGAGGTTGTTGCGAATATGAAAAGCCGCGACGAAATTTTCTCCATGATATTTATTGCGCTCACGTTTATAACGGTATTTAAATATGCCGAAACACGGCAAACAAAATATATTATCTGGAGCGCGGTAAATTATTTCTTGTCGCTCTTGTCAAAAGAGTATGCCATTACATTGATTGTTGGAATACCGATGACACTTGTTTTGTTTGACAAAGATTTTAAGCTGAAAAACTATTACAATTTAATGTTAGGTATTAGTGCCGCATTCGTGTTGTATTTTATGATTCGTTTCAGTATAGTGGCTATTAAAAAACCGGTACCTGATACGGAATTATTAAACAACCCTTTTTTGTTAGCCAAGGGCACTCAGGTAATCGGTACCAAAATTTATGTGTGGCTTAAATATTTAATGTTGTTGTTTTTCCCGGCTGTATTAAGCTCGGATTATTCGTACAACAGTATTCCGTACAGGGATATTCTTAGTTGGGATACGCTTTTATCATTAGCAATTTATATTACAATGGCAGTATTTACATATAAATTATACAAGAAAAGACACCCCGCTGCATGGGGCTTGTTGTTTTTCTTTGCAAACTTTTTAATGATCTGTAATTTGTTATTTGATATTGGTGCCACCATGGGCGAACGTTTGATTTTTCACTCGTCGCTGGGATGGGCCGTATGTATAGCCTGGCTGTTTACCGAAGAAGGAAAAAAATATTTTGCTTCGGTTAAAACGCATAAAATGGTTTTGTGGATGGTAGTAACTGTTATTACGATTTTATTCGGCTGGAGAACGATTACCCGTAATGCTGTTTGGAAAAACGATATTACCTTATTTACACACGATGTAAATACTATGCCAAACAGTGTATTGTGTTTAGGTAATGCCGGCGCACGCTGGATAGATTTATCGGAACGCCCTGCTAACAAGAAGCATGAAAAGGAATATTTGGATAAAGCCATTGGTTATTTAAATCACGCTTTAGAGATGCATCCGAAATACGTTAACGGGTACCTGAATTTAGGCCTGGCTTATTTTAAATTGCGTGATTACAACAAATGCGAGGAAATTTGGGGCAAGGCTTATCAGCTGTATCCAAGCAACCCATTTTTAGGAACGTATTACCGTGTATTATCAAACGTGTATGTGCAACAGGCATTTGCCGACGCTAAAGCAAACAATTTGCAGAACGCGGCTTATTGGTTTGAGAAAGCTTCTAAAATTTATCCACAGGATCCTGAGATATGGTACAACTTAGGTGGCGCTGCATTCTCGTTGCATGATTACGCAAAAGCGAAAATGGCTTTTGAAAAATGCTTACAGCTAAACCCGAACCACCAACAGGCAAAAGTGGGACTTGCAAATTGTCCGGCTGTTAGTGCAACACCTCAGCCAACAACAACCCTTGGTTCAGGTATGCCGGGACAAAAATAGAAACATAAGAGTGGCATATATTTTTTGTGGTATAATTTATTTTTAACACTTGGATTACAAATAATTAAGGATATTTGCGCCTTGAGTTTATCAATGAAAAATATAAGGAGAATATTTTTACTGATCGCGGTTTTTTCTGCTATGCCGTCTTTTTCGCAGATTGATTCTGTAATGGGAAGAAAGGTGAGAAAATTTACTTTTTACGGGACCTGGGGATATAATCGCTGGGCTTTTACAAAAAGTACTATACATTTTACAAATAAGGGAACGCCTAACGATCCGAACCCTACACATCAGCCTTACGATTTTACTCTATATGATGTTAGTGCACAGGACAGCCCCGATTTTGATCAGATAGCTTCTAAATGGAGCGATGTGGCAAATTTTACTATTCCGCAATTCAGCGTACGTGTTGGTTGTTATTTTAATAATAAGCAAGACGAAGGGCTTGAAATTAATTATGACCATGCAAAGTATGTGGTGACTGACGGGCAGCAAATGCATGTTAAAGGAACTATTAACGGGCATTCGTTTGATACCCTTTGTGTTTATCCAAGAAATTATTTTCATTTTGAACATACCGATGGGGCAAACTTCTGGCAATTGAATTATATAAAACGCTGGAAAATTTTTAAAAGTAAAGACGGTAAAAGTAATATAGGATGGATGTTTAAACCGGGTGCGGGAGTAGTTATACCACGTACTGATGTAACATTGTTTGGAAATCGCCTGAATAACCGCTGGCATTTGGCAGGGTTTATCGCAGGAGTAGAAACAGGTTTGCGTGCCGAGTTCTTAAATCATTTTTGCCTTGAGTTTACCGCAAAAGCCGCTTATGCCGATTATTTGTGGTGTTACGTGCAATACAGGGGCAACGGTAATGCCAGTCACCGTTTTGGTACAGTAGGTGCTATCCTGAGTTTAGGATACCAATTCCACCATTTTGCTCCCGGCAAAAAAAGTTAACAACCCGTTCTTGAAAATTAATTAAGTACCTTTTATTACCGGAGCTGAAAGCAATTACTTTTAATTTGCTAATTCCCGGTATTGAACGAATTTTTTCAACATATTTTTCAAAGCATTGTTGCTTATCAGCAGGATAAGCCCTTACTGTTTACCCAATTGTTTTTTTGGTTTTTCTTGTCGGCTGTACTTGTATTTTATTCTTTCCTTTATAAGTTCAGTAAGGCGCGCACCATTTACTTACTTGCGGTAAGTTTGTTTTTTTATTATAAAACCAGTGGTGTTTTTTTAATCCTCTTGCTTTTTACTATTTGCAGTGATTATACCTGGGGACAACTAATTTACAGGGCAAAAAAAAATTGGGCAAAAAAAATATTTGTCACTTGCAGTGTTTGCATCAATTTACTTTTGTTGGGTTATTTTAAGTATGCTTATTTTTTTACGGAGAGTACAAATCAGATTGCCGGAACTGATTTTGTTTTCTTCAACCACTTCTCGCATTTCAGCAACAGTTATTTTGACACGGCCTTTAGTGTAGATAAATTAATTTTACCGGTGGGAATTTCTTTTTTTACTTTTCAGTCACTCTCATACATTATTGATTTGTACAGGCAAAAAGTAAAACCCGTAAACAATATTTTTGAGTACGGTTTTTTTGTTTGTTTTTTTCCGCACCTGGTGGCAGGGCCTATTGTAAAATCGCACGAATTTTTATACCAGATACATCAGCCGTATAAATTATCAAAAGTGGAATTCGGGCTGGCCTTGTTCTGGATTTTAAATGGCCTTGCCAAAAAAATAATGGCCGATTATGTGGGTGTAAATTTTGTAGACCGCATTTTTGAAAACCCGAATTATTACAGCGGTGTTGAGGTTATATTGGGAATTTTTGGTTACTCGCTGCAAATCTATGCGGATTTTTCGGGCTATACAGATATTGCAATCGGCGTTGCATTGTTGTTAGGCTTCCGTTTAAAAACAAATTTCCGTTCACCTTACAAAGCACAAAGTACAAGCGAATTCTGGCAGCGTTGGCATATTTCTTTGTCGAGTTGGTTGAAAGAATATTTATATATTCCATTGGGCGGAAATAAAAAGGGAACAGTTGGCACTTACGTTTGCCTTTTTATTTTGTGTAGCGTATTTATTTTGCTGAGCGGTAATCTTCGTCTCTTTGCTTTTTTGCCGGGAGTGGCTGTTTTGTTCGGCGTGCTTATGCATTATTTTGAAGGGTTTAAAAAAACCGTAAACACCAATGTAAATATTATGATTACGATGTTGCTGGGCGGTTTGTGGCACGGCAGCAGTTGGATGTTTATGATATGGGGAGGATTAAACGGTTTGGGTTTGGTGATTCATAAACTCTGGCAAAAAATTTCTCCGTTTAAAAACACAAATAATTTATTTGCTAAATTTTTCTTTATGTTTGTTACGCTGGTGTTTATCAGTTTTACGCGTATCTGGTTTCGCAGCGATGATTTGCAAACGGTGAGTGATTTGTTTGACCGCATTCAAAATCATTTCGGCCCCGATTTAATTTTACCTGTGTTAATTTCTTACCGCGCGGTTTTATTGGTGATTTTAACCGGGTATTTGATACATTGGATTCCTGAAAGGATGAAAGAATACTATCGCAATTTATTCAGTTCTGTTCCTGTTCCTGTAATGGGATTAGCAGTTGTGGTAGCTGTATTTTTATTGTATCAGGCTATGAGTGCGGATATGCAGCCATTTATTTATTTTCAATTTTAAGTATGCGAATTACGAATAGCGGCCATACGAATCGGGAGTTTTGCTTCAGTATTTCCTTCGGATAATAATAAAAACCGGTAATGCAAAAAGTAGTAAGTGAAAATGTATTAACGTGGTTTATGAAATGCGCCTCATTCGTATATTCGTACAAATTCGTATTCGTAGACTATTCGTAATCGGCTTTTAAAAATTCTTTCCAGTCGCCGAGATTGGCTACTACCTGTAATTGGCGGTAGGTATTGTGGAAAGCATCTTCTTCGGTTTGCGCGTTAAGTACATTTATGCGGTAGTTGTCGTAATTTTTTATAGCGCGTTTTTCTTCTGCAGATAATTTGTTGCCGGAAAATTCTTTATCACGCAAGTCGTTTATGCTTACTTCGCCGCCAATTTTTTTCTTGGTAAAGAATTCGGTTAATAGTTTAGTTTCGGGTTTCATAGGTATCTGCAAATCTAAGATAAAACAAAAGGCGCTCTTTTAAAAGAAATAAACCTTTTTAACAGGATAATGTTAAGAATTATTAGCCAAAAGCAAGAAAGCGGCAGATGAAACGGATTTAGTTCCTAACTAATTTAACATCTGTAAAACAAAAAAGCCCTGTTCAATGACAGGGCTTTTTTTATTTTTATTTTCAGAGTTACTGAATAATTATTTTTTTAGTAATTTGTTTTCCATCCACATCCATGTTTATAAAATAAACACCCGGTTGGTAAACTTTCTTTTGCGCTATGGCCAAAGAAGTTGCTCCGGCACTGTATTCTTTAGCAGGAATGGTTTCGATAGTGCGGCCCAAAACATCTGTTACCACAACAGAAATATTATGTACTGCAGATAAATTCATATCCAGGTTAATAGTGCCCGATGATGGGTTCGGATAAATAGTTAATCCAACCATTTCTTCAACGGAAGTAATTCCTACAGAAGCGTCAAACAAATTAATGTCGTCCAGGAAAATATTATTTCCAACTGCTCCGGTCCCTCCGAAATCAGATAGAAATGCAAAGCGGAAACGTACATTGTTTTGCCCGGCAACGCCGTTAATGTTAACTGTGTAGGTTGTAAATTGTCCCGAAGTCGGGGTAAAGGCTGTTGCGCTTGCAGGTGTTACGTTTGCCAGTGTACTTCCGTTACGACTCCAACGGGATACCCATGTTGATCCGCAATCGATGGAAGAGAAAATCTGCATTTTATCGTTATCTGTTGTAGCTTTTTGCTTGTAGGCATACTTAAATGTAAGTTTAGGAGTGATAAAAGAAGAAATATCAAACGATGTACTTTCTAATATGCTGATATTACCGGCAGTATTAACCATATTATCTAATTCGGCAGATTTAACACCGGTAGCCGCAGCACTTGATGTAATAGCCCAGTCTGTTGCTGCTAAGTTGCCTATCGACCAATCAGCGCCGGGTAAAGTAGTAGTTTCAAAACCTTCGGTAAACTGAGTATTGTAAGAAGCTATATTGGTAAGAACCGTAATATAACCTGTTTTATTAATGGTTCCGCTACCTGCAGAAGTAGTTGCCGTATAAGAAACTGCATACGTACCCGGAGCTGCATAGCTTACTTTTGGCATAGAATCAGTAACGGTTGTACCACCCTGCAAAGTTCCGCCGGTAAAACTCCAGTTCCATGAAGTGGGATGTGCATTAGCTGAACTATCACTGAAAGTTATAATTGCGTTAGGGCAAACCGTACGCACTGTTGCGTGGAAATTAGCTATAGGAATGCATATTTGCGGGTTTGTAATACCTGTAGCTATTCCGTTGGAAGCACTTATAACATTAGACCTGCCGGAAGTTCCACTTGTTGCCGAGGTACGCATACGTGCAACCTGGCCTGCGGTAAACATGGTTGAGCAATAAGAATAATCCATATAATTTTGAACGTTTTCAACAACGCCCGGAGTACAGACTGCCATAGAAGTATTGCAAACCAGGTTAGAACCCATTGTAATAGGGGTATCGGCTACGCCATCATTACCGCAAGCAACACCGGGATTATTTGTATTACCCCATGTATGCTGAAGATTAAACCAGTGGCCTGCCTCGTGTGAAATACAAAACCCGTGAGACGGAGTACTCGCACCGGTGCTGCCAACATAATCATAACGCGCAACGATTACGTCAGATGAAGCACCGGAAGAAAAAGTTCCGGGTAAATAAGTATAAGCCGCAGCTGTACCGTTAATGCTTTTTACAACATAAATGTTCAGGTATTTGGTTGGGTTCCAGGTATAGGTATACCATGAAAAATTATTTTGCATCCAAACGGTATGCGGGTCAACGTGACGAACAATTCCGTTCGTGCAATTTCCGTTAGGGTCTATAGTTGCCAGGCGGAATTCTATCTGAACGTCTCCCGCAATACTTTTAAATTGAGGGATTGTATTTACCGTATCCGAGTTAAGTTTGCGGTAACGGGTTGTCATTTCGCTTACACAAGCAATAGCTTGCGCATCAGTAATATTTTCAGGGCCGTTTTGATGTAAAATATGAAACACTACCGGGACATAGTAAACCGTTCCCTGTGTTGAGTTAAGGCCACTTTTTTCAGTAGTCGCGGTATTTTTATACCCGTTTTTAGCAGCTTCGGCATCCTGCTTTTCATAAATTGCCTCGCGTGCCTCATAGGCCTTTCTGGCTTCCGGGTTTTGATTGAAATAATCATTCATTGCTTTGTGCGTAATACAACCATCCGGTGCCTGCGCAAAAGCAGATGTTGTAAACAGTATTACAACAGCGCTTATTTGTAAAAATTTATTCATTTTTTATAGGATTTTAAGAGTACCAATATATAGAATAAAGGTACATAAAAAAAGGGCAAATAAAAAAAATTACAAGCGGTAATTTAGTGGGACAGGTTGTTTTTTAGCCCAAAGCCTGCTTTATATCGGCTAACAAATCCTCGATATCCTCAATTCCCACACTTAGGCGTAAAAGATGGTCAACCACGCCTGCTTTTTCGCGCTCGGCTTTAGGGATTGAAGCATGTGTCATTGTGGCCGGGTGATTAATTAATGATTCTACCCCGCCCAAAGATTCGGCAAGTGAAAAAACATGAAAAGAAGATGCTGTGCGGAAAGTTTCTTCAACCGAAGGGTTTTTGAGCACAAAAGAAATCATTCCTCCGAAATCGCGCATTTGTTTTTTTGCAATTTCGTGATTGGGGTGATCGGTAAAACCGGGCCAGTATACCTTTTCAATTTTCGGGTGTGTTTTTAAATACTCAGCTATTTTTCTTCCGTTAAAACAGTGGCGTTCCATACGCACATGTAAGGTTTTAATTCCGCGCAAAACTAAAAAACTGTCCATAGGTCCGGGGTTAGCGCCGCATGAATTTAAAATAAAGGCAAGCTGTTCGTAAAGCTTATCATCATTGATAACCAAAGCCCCCATAATTACATCACTGTGCCCGCCCAAATATTTTGTAACAGAATGCATCACAATATCTGCCCCAAGGCTTAAGGGATTTTGTAAAAACGGAGAAGCAAACGTATTATCAACTGCCAGTATCAGATTATGTTTTTTAGCGATAACCGAACAAGCGGCAATATCGATAATTTTCATTGTTGGATTTGTGGGGGTTTCTGCCCATATGAGTTTTGTGTTGGCGTTAACATACCCGGCAACAACGTTTACATCTGTCATGTCTACAAAATGAAATTTAATTCCGTAGTTGGCAAATATTTTGGTAAACATGCGATAGCTTCCCCCGTATAAATCATCGCCGGTAATTACTTCATCGCCCGGTTTCAATAATTTAATGACTGCGTCGGTTGCTCCCATACCGCTACTGAAACACAAACAATATTTGCCGTTTTCAAGAGCCGCAATATTTTTTTGCAAAGCTTCACGCGTGGGGTTTTTTCCACGGGCATAAGCAAAACCTTTATGCTTACCGGGATATTCCTGTACATAGGTGGAGGTTTGATAAATCGGAGTCATAATAGCTCCTGTGCCCGGATCAGGCTCCGCACCGGCGTGTATCGCTTTAGTGCCGAATTTATAATCGTTTTTCATAAATGTATTTTTTAAGGGTTTGCTTCAACAATTTTAATACTCAGGTTTTTTATAAAAAGTTTTTTCTTTTTCATGTTATCTATAAAAATACGGATATAAAGCCCGGTTTTTTCAGGGATTCCGATCTTTAATCTTTCAAAAGAATGGTTCCATTGCATGGGCGTGTTAAATGCCCTTCCCACAAAAGGATTGTTATTATAATAAGAAATGGTATTATCAGTGCTGAACATGGTGACATAGTCTGTCATCTTTGCGGCGGCTGAATCGGGCAATGGCTGCATATAATCAAATCCGATTTCGGCAAAACGTGTTTTAAAGAGCCACGATTTGTCGGTTATTATTTCATAATTAAAAGGATATATATCGGTTGCTTCGTAATAGGCACCCTGCCGGATGTTTTTTTTAACTATGTAAAAATTTTTAGGAAACACGAAATTGGTATCGGTAAGAGAATAAAACAGGCTGTCTGAAACAAAAACTCCCCGGGGATGATAAAAATCTTCAGTTTCGCATTTGTATAAATACCGATATCTGTCTGATGTTTTCAAAAACACATAGCTGAATTTTTCAAAATCCATCGAGTAAGGATGAATGATGCCTTTTATAAACTGGTAAAAAAATACCTGGTGTAATAAAGTAAAAACTATCAGCAGCGACCAGTAAGTAATCCGAATTATTTTTTTACTGATTTTTTCAAAAACAAAAGCGAGCAGCAGTGCAAAGAAAATATAAAAGTCAATCAAAGGCCTTTCTCCAAAGCCATCGCCGTAATACCAACTCCACCAGCTTGCATGTACGTACACCACTAAAAGTAAAAAAAATAAAAGCCATAATACCTGAGCTTTTTCACGACGCATTTTCCAAAGGCCGATAAAAGCGAAAAGCAAAACAGGCGAATAAATAAAGGCTCCGCGTTTAAAACTAAAGAGATAATTAAAAACCGGTGGCATCCGGTCAAAATAAAAGCCTTCGTTTTTATATCCGTAAACCAAAAAATTACCGGTCTCAAGTTTCCAGAATATCAGCTGGATAAAAATTATACTGCCTGCAACTGCCCCGGCTGCTAAAAAATACTTTAAATTACTTTTAAGCAAAGCAAAAAAGTTTTTCTCCGCCGCTAAAAAGGGATAAGCAAAAACAATAACACCGTTAATAGGCCGGATTAAAACAATAAGGCCCAGCGTTAAGCCCCCCAGTAAAATTATTTTTAATGAGGGCGAGTCGAAAAAGCGTTTGGCTGTGTAAACGTGCAGCGCAATGATGAAAAATGAAAATACATGCGACATCGAACTTTCATATACCACGTAATTCAACATGTTGCTTCCAAGAGTTATTGCAAGAAGGCTTGCGGCAATTGCTGTATTTGAGAGATTGTACCAGCGTAATACTTTCTTGGTAATTAATAACCCGGAGATAAAATAAAATAAATTGCCCAATGCGCAAAAAACATGAAAAGCACCATTATATCCGTCAACAGACCATCCCATAAACCAGCTGTACAATATTCCCATAAGGAAAAACGGCAATAATAAAATGGCCTCACCGCATGTATATTTATTTAAATTTTTTTTATCCTGGTTCAACAAAAAAGTATTGGAGTACTGGTACCCGAATTTTTCGGGGTCTTTGTCAAAAAAAGAAAAAGTTAAATCATGATAAATAAAAACGGCCGGTAAATATGCGTAATATCCTTTGCCGTCGCCGCTAATCACGTCTTTGTATTCATTACCACTTTGGCCGGAAAAACGGTATTTAAACATAAAAATCGAAACCACTGCCGAGAGCAATATAATAAAGCGGTTAAGCTGAAGGTTATTTAAAATAAACGGTCGGGACACTTTTCTATACAAATTTTTTAAGGTGAAGTGCGGTGCCGTCAAACTCGGCATAGGTATAATAATTTACCCATTCGCCCAGGTTTATATAAGTGGAGTTTTCACCAACTTTTACTTCAATAGGTAAATGCCTGTGGCCAAAAACAAAATAATCAAAAGTTTTTTCCTTGAGTTTTTCTTTACAATAAAGCACCAGCCATTCTTTATCATCACCCAAATATTGGCTGTCGCTTTTACCCGTTGCGATACGACTGCGTTTACTTAAATAAGTAGCTAAGGCAAAAGCAAAATTAGGATGCAATCTTGCATAAAGCCATTGGCATAATTTATTGGCGAAAATTTTCTTCAAAAATTTATACCATCCGTCGCCGGGGCCTAATCCATCGCCGTGGCCGATTAAAAACTGTTTTCCGCCGTATGTTTTTTCAATCGGTTCGCGATGTAAAATTACCCCGGTTTCTTTCGGAAGATAATCAAAAAGCCACATATCATGATTGCCTGTAAAAACATGAACGATTGTACCGTTATCGGTAATCTCAGCCATTTTCCCTAAAAGGCGCACAAAGCCTTTGGGAACCGTGTATTTATATTCAAACCAAAAATCAAAAATATCACCTACTAAATAAATTTCGGCGGCATCATGCTTAACCCGGTCAAGCCAGGCCACAATTTTTTTTTCGCGCGCCAGACTACTTTTATAGTCGGGTACACCGAGGTGAAAATCGGATGCAAAATATATTTTTTCTTTACCCGCCAAAAGGCCTTATTTTTGTGCCACAAAAGTACTCTTTTTTATGGTGCAAGATTTAGTGAAAGCAGGCAAACTTACCCGCTTGCATGGTATAAAGGGTTCTCTCATCCTTAACCCGGATAGCGGCCCCGGGCCTGATGCACAAAAAGTAAAAACTGTTTTTCTTGAAATTAACGGTGTGCATACACCATTCTTTGTTTCGGAAATTAAAACCTCCGGAAAGAATTTAATTCTGACCTTTGATTCGGTGAAAAACCCGGAAGAGGCTAAAAAACTGGTGGGCAAAGAGGTTTGGTTGGAAAAGAAAAATTTGTTAAAAGAAAAAAAGCAGGTTGATTATACAGGTTACAGGTTAATAGATGCAGAAAAAGGCGACTTGGGAATAATACTTGAAATTATGGAAATGCCCGGCCAACGTATGTTTTCCCTTCGGGTTAATGATAAAGAAGTGCTTTTGCCTTTTAACCAGAAGTTAATTGAAAAGGCAGATGTTAAATTGAAGACTGTTTTTTATCGTGCGCCCGAAGGGCTGATAGATATTTACCTTGACTGAGGCAACCATTTGATTTTTTTTTGTATCTTTAAATGAAAGTTTGGTAAAATGTATGCCCAGCGAATCATTTATTTTTAAAAAGTTTACCGTTTTTCAGCATAAGTGCGCACATAAAGTTGGCACAGATGCTGTACTTATCGGGGCATGGGCACATGTAGAAAAAGCAAAATCTGTTTTAGATATTGGTACGGGCACCGGTATAATTGCGTTAATGATGGCACAAAAATCGCATGCAGAAATTGACGCGATTGACATTGAACAAAGCTCGTATGAACAGGCACTGGAAAACGCATCTCATTCGGCCTGGCACAACCGCATAAAAGTGCATCGCACCGCTTTGCAGGATTTTATTAAAACACACACCCGGAAATACGATGTCATTATCAGCAATCCGCCTTATTTTGTGGATTCTTACAAGGCGCCCGACGAAGAAAGAAATCATGCGCGACACAACGATACTTTGCCTTTTTTGGATTTGATAGAGGGTGTTAAGCACCTTCTCAGTCCCGACGGAAAATTTTATACCATACTTCCTACCAAAGAGGCACTTGATTTTAAAACGATGGCTGAGAAAAAAGGCCTGTTTTTGGTAAAACGCCTGAGGGTAAAAACAAAATTACTCAACGATGCCGAAAAACGCCACCTGATGCAGTTTTCTTTTAAATCGGGGCCGCTCTCTGATCACACCCTGAGTATTGAAAAAGGTAATCACCACGATTATACGGATGAATATAAATTATTAACAGGTGACTTTTATCTCCATTTTTAATTTTTCTTTGTACAAAATTAACTTAACCGAAAAAATATGAAAAAACTAATTCCGTTTTTAGCCCTTGCAATTTTAGTAAGTTCCTGCGGCAATAAAATGACTCTTTTAAAAAGGCATTATACCAAAGGGTATTATATGCATCACGGTAAACAAAGTGAAAAAATTGCTTCAACTAAAACTACAAATATTGCAGCCGATAAAATGGCCCCTACTATTGTAAGTTTTATGAAGAATGAAAAAGCAACCGCGCCCGTTTTGAGCGCGAGTGCAAAAATTAATAAAAAAGAAGAAAAAGTGACGCATAAACAAAGTTACCGTGCCGAACTTAATAAACATGTGGCTTTGCAAAATAATAAAATAAACCCTTCTGTTATTACCACAGCAAAGGCAGTTGCATTCAAAAAAGAAAATGCAAGTCAACAACAAAAAAGATCCGGCGGAGACACCAACATTATTCTTCTGGTTATTCTTTCCCTGTTTCCGTTTATCTGTTTAATTGCTATGTACCTTCACGATGGCAAAAGCGTAACTTTGAATTTCTGGATTTGCCTCCTTTTACATTTAACCATTGTGTTATGGTTTATATTCGCTTTATTGGTGGATTTTGATGTAATCAACCTGGCCTGATAAAAGAAAATGAAATTAAAGAGTCACGCCAACGGCGTGACTTTTTTTATTGTATAAATTCAGACATGCGTTTTAAAAGTAAAACGGAATTTGGTGCAAGTACTTTATGTTTTAAAGTATTTATTTTATTTTTTAATTCAGCCTGCGAAGAAATAATTTTTTTATAGCCGGCAAAAAAGCGGTTAAACAAAACAAATAAATGATACAAATCTTTGTTCTCAAAATAGCTGCCTATATTTTTCTCTTTCAGTATTTGTATAGTTTCATCCTGTTTTCCCGTTATGTGATTAAAACCCGCTTTTACAATTAGCGCTTCTTCATATGGCGTAATCAGGTTTTTATTTTTCTCTGCCCATTTAATGTATTGTTCAAACATTTTTTCGGCGTAAGAAATATTTTCAATTTTTATTTTCGGATAAGCGTACACGTACAGCATCATTTGCAACGTGTACAAAAACGGTAATCTGTCGTTCTGATTATTTTTGCGCAAGACAGCAGCATACTCATCCAGTGTTTGTTTGGCATCGCTATAATGGCCTGCTGCAAGTTCAGCCCTGAACGCGTTGTAAAAAAATGATTCGGCTTTTGGTGAGTTATTATCACTGATAAATTTTTTCAATTCGCAGGATTCTTTATAAGCCTCTTCAAAATCAAGTTTGTTATACAGGTAAAACATCGAAATTTCTTTAAGATGAACCTCCTGGTAATATTCGTAATTAGGCGTGTAAAAAATCGTCATGTTGCCATGCGCCTGATAAATCTTTTTCAGTGCTGCATGGTGTTTTCCCAATACCTGCATTTTATCAATGTATTCGGCCGAGCCTAATTTATAGTACAAAGACAAGTGGTGGTAAATAAATTCAAAACGTGGGTACTTCGGATTGGTATCAGCCATTTTTTTAATAAAGCGCAACTCGCTTTTTGCGTGAGAAATTCCTTTCTCGTAGTTTATCTCATAAACCTGCCTTACTTTTTTTAAAACCTGCAACACAGTCGCGTTTAATTTTACGGCTTCGTCGTAGCGTTTATAAATGGGCTTATTGTCTTCTACCCGGTTAAACGATTGGTTGCAAAAAATAAGCCGGTCGATAACACGCGGCAACAATTCAAAAATATTTTTTTTCCAGCATCTTTTTTCCAGTTCTTCCAATCTTTTATAGGCCAGTGTTTTTTCTCCTTTGTTAAATAATTCAATACACTCGCGCAGTTCCATTTCTTCATCAAGGCTGTGTGTTTGTGTCTTTGCTTCATTGTTTTCAGACAGCGTATCAATTAATTTTTTTCTCAGTTTAAAAAAACGGTTTTCTACGGTTTTATAATCGGCTGCGTTTAAATCAACGCCATAAACCTGTTGAATACAATTATGCGAACTGAAATTGACCTCTTTTTGCTTTTCCAAGAAATCAAGCAGTTTCAGCATCAGGGGCGCGTTCTTAAATTCGCTGTTCAGTTTCTGTTTTTGAAGTGCGGAAAGCTTTGAGAACTTCTCTTTAAGCAATATGTTGTGATTCTGTGAACTCATATTCTTTTTATTGAAACACCCAATGATAAAGGGGCTTTTTGTTTTTTTATAACGGCCTGCATTTACATGCGTGCGGGCAGTTTCAAAAACAATGCCAAAGCAATTAACTTCAAATTTGTAGTGAATTTAAAAACAATTTAAAACACCATACTATGAAAACAAAACTATTTAAAAGATTATGCAAATTGTCTGTGCTGATTCCCGCTTTCAACTTTGCACAAGACCTTGCTCCGGGAATGAATGTAAGTTATACCCCACCTACGGGTTGCAATAACCAGGTTAACAGCATTAGTGTCGACATTTGCAATAATGACCAAAACGTTGCAGCTATCGGACCGTTTATTGTGTCAATGTATTTATACGACAGCGGTTCGGGAAGTCATTGGTGTATCGCCAGCGTTAGTATTAACAGTGTATCCGCCGCGGCCTGCCTGCCAATAACCAACTGGAACATTGATATTTCACAGGCGCCTTCAGTTCCTCCTGCCGGTAATTACAAATTGGGTGTATGGGTTGATACAGCAAACAACGTTGCCGAAACGAACGAAACAAACAATACAGGCCTTTTATCTTCTTCGGCAGATATTCAGGTTTGTGCTGCTAACGCCATAAAAGTATACGATGCCGATAAATATATTTCGGTTTTCCCGGTGCCGGCCACTAACGATGTATTTATAAAATTAGTTACCGACAAAGAAGAAGTAACGATTATCGGGATTTATGATATCTCAGGCAAACTTGTTCAAACAATTTCTAAGGAAAAATTAGTGACGGGAAACCATCTTTTGCAAACCGATGTAAGCGGAATGGAGAACGGAATTTATTTTGTGAAAATAAAAACCGGCTCAAAATGCTTTAGCAAAAAATTTGTTATAAGCAGGTAGCTGATCTCACCCTGAATCCTTCTTGTTCAGGAGAAGGATTTGTGGAAAAGAGGGGACTTTCACGGTGCCCCTTTTTTTATTTATATTTGCCACTTAAATGTAACGCATATGGCATCCGATAATTTTCATTTTCACGACTTATTTTTAGTGGAAGAACTTTTAACCGAAGAGCACCGCCTCATCCGCGAAACGGTCCGTGCCTGGGTAAAAAAAGAAGTAACTCCCATCGTTGAAGAAGCTTGCCAAACCTGTGTGTTCCCCAAGCAATGGATTAAAGGCCTTGCTGAAATAGGCGCTTTCGGGCCATATATTCCTGCCGAATATGGCGGACCGGGTTTAGACCAGATTTCTTACGGAATTATTATGCAGGAATTGGAGCGTGGCGACAGCGGATTGCGATCAACCGCGTCTGTACAAAGTTCATTAGTCATGTATCCTATCTATGCTTACGGAACAGAAGAGCAAAAGAAAAAATATTTACCCAAACTCGCCACCGGTGATTTAATGGGTTGCTTTGGTTTAACAGAACCCGATCATGGTTCAAATCCGAGCGGAATGATCAGCAATTTTAAAGATAAAGGCGACCACTTACTTCTTAACGGCGCGAAAATGTGGATCAGTAACGCGCCTTTTGCTGATATCGCTGTTGTGTGGGCAAAGGATGAAGCCGGAGAAATCCGCGGATTAATTGTTGAACGTGGTATGCCCGGATTCACCACTCCCGAAACACATGGTAAATGGAGTTTACGCGCAAGTGCTACCGGAGAATTAGTTTTTGATAATGTAAAAGTTCCTAAAGAAAATTTATTCCCTACTATTAAAGGATTAAAAGGCCCGTTAGGTTGCTTAAACTCCGCACGCTACGGTATCGCATGGGGTGCTATCGGCGCTGCTTTAGATTGTTACGACAGCGCTTTGCGTTATAGCCAGGAGCGTGAGCAATTTGGTAAACCAATCGGGGCATTTCAGTTAACGCAAAAAAAATTGGCGGAGATGATTACTGAAATTACGAAAGCACAGGTATTAACCTGGAGACTTGGAGTTTTGAAAAACGAAGGCCGCGTTACCCCTCAACAAATTTCTATGGCCAAACGTAACAATGTAAACATGGCTTTGCAAATCGCGCGCGAGGCACGTCAGATTCATGGTGGTATGGGCATCACAGGCGAATACCCGATTATGCGCCACATGATGAACTTAGAAAGTGTAATCACCTACGAAGGAACGCACGACATTCATTTACTCATTACCGGACAACAGGTTACAGGCTTTAATGCATTCAATTAATTTGGGCGTTTCCCCACATTAGTAATTTTCCTTCAATTTTAAATTTTGGTGGGGCCGGGCTTTCGGCACTCGCTTTTTTGCATACTGTCAGTTCGAGCGGAGTCGAAAACCTTGAATTATACTTTTTAAATTTATACTCTGCAAAAAGAGCTCAAACAAAGCCTCAATCCCTAACGCAAAATATTTGTAAATTTGTTGTAAGGCTTTAACTGTTTGCCCGTCTATTATTAAAAAGAGCCATGAAATCAAAGATTCACAAATACCTGAGTGTTAAAAATATCACTATTCGTAAGACTTTTCTAATCCTGCCAATCTTACTCATTACTGCGGTAACTGCAAGTTGCCAAACAAGTACAACAAAACCAAACCCTCAAAACAAAAAAATTATGGATACCAATAAAATTGTAAAAACCGAAGAGCAGTGGAAAAAAGAATTAACACCCGAACAATACCACGTATTACGCGAAAAAGGAACCGAAGCTGCTTATACAGGCGAATACACGAACACCACTAAAAAAGGAAAATATGTTTGCGCTGGTTGTGGTACCCTGCTTTTTACCTCGGACATGAAATTTGAAAGTCATTGTGGCTGGCCCAGTTTTGATAATGATTTGGGTGGCGACCGTGTAATTAAAAAACCCGACAACACTTTTGGCATGCAGCGCACCGAAATTTTATGTGCTAAATGCGGCGGGCATCTCGGGCATATTTTTGATGATGGCCCGACTGCGACGGGGAATCGTTATTGCGTGAATTCTGTTTCCATTAAGTTTATTCCGGATGAGAAATAAAATGTTGTTTGTCATTCCGACACCCGAAGGGGCTGTTTACGAGGAATCCGGCTGTTTTTTTAGTTTGTAAAATAAGAAACAGCCGGATGCTTCATGAATCACGCAGCTAAAGCCGATTCAGCATAACAAAGTTGAAAAGATCAGAAGATTTTCGTTACGGTTTTTAAATCGGGGCTTATCAGATTCAACCCGGGTTTTTTATTTTTTTCAATACTGCCAAAAGTATTTTCTATACCTAAAAATTTTGCACCATTCAGTGTTGCCCATTTTAAGATTTCCTGTAATTCAATTTTCGGGAAATGTTTTTGAATGACTTTTATCTCATCTAAAATACTCAGACTCCAATTACTTGCGTAACTATCAGTACCTAAAGTAATGTTGCAGTTGTTTTGCAAGAATAAATTTATATCAGGCAATTTATTTTCTATATACAGGTTCGCGTTCGGGCAAAAACACCAGAATAGATTTTTGTTGTAATTATTCGCGAAAGAAATATCTTCGGCGGATGTAAACGTATTGTGTACTAAAAGCAATTTGTTGTTTGAGGGAAGTTGAGGTAAAGTATATTGCAAACTTGATTTTCCGGGAGCATTCCAGTTAGAAGTATCGATGCCAAAATAATTCAGCCGTTCTAAAATACTTCCTTTCTTCTCTTTAAAAAATAAATTTTCGTCAGCTGTCTCTTGGTTGTGTATAGTAAGAACAGAATGGTTTTTCTCAGCATATTCACTGAGCAAGGCCAAAAGTTTTTCAGAAGCGGAGTAAGGGGCGTGAGAAATAACGGAGGAGTTTTTTTTGGTACTTAACTCATCCTGCAATTTCAACCCTTTTTCAAAAGCGGCTTCGGCGCGACTTTCGTCAAAAGCATAAACCTCAATAAAGTTGTGATAGTAAATTTCAGAGAAATTTTTAAAAGAAAAGGAATTTGAAGTGTTACAAATATCTCCAACGGCAACGATTCCGTTTTTATGCATCTCCGCATCCGCATCTTTTATTCCTTGCAAAATTTCGTCGCCGCCGGGCTTTTTTAATTTTTCAACTTCCTTAATAAAATGATGTAAACCTCCGCCGGTTTCAATTTTTCCTTTCATGTAAGAAAGTTCAAGGTGACAGTGTGTGTCTACAAATCCCGGGCAAATAAATCCTTCGTATCGTTCAATTTTCATGGAATCAATAGTTTCTTCGTTCACTAAATCCAAAATACTACCCTCATCATCCACAATAAGCACAGTTTTTTCAAGCGGCCCGGAGTTAATGCTAAATATTTTTTCGGCAGTAATAAAACGCATAGCTTCAAAAATACAATAAAGCCACAGATTGCACATATTTCACCGATAAAATAATTCGTGCTTATCTCCGGAATCTGTAACATTGGCTGTTTCAATTAAAAATCTGAGTAATCCGCGTAATCTGTGGCAAACCGGGCTAATCTAACTATCTTTGCACCATGCTTAAAAAGCAAGATATACGCGCCTTAACAAAAGAAGACATCGCTGCTTTCTTAAAAGAAAACGGGCAAGCAGCCTTTCGCGCCAAACAAGTGTGGGAATGGCTTTGGCAAAAAAGCGCACGTAGTTTTGACGAAATGAGTAATCTCTCAAAAGATTTACGTTTATTACTCAATGAACATTTTGCAATTAACACCGTAAGTATTGATGACATACAAGTCAGCGGCGACCGCACTATAAAATGCGCTATGAAATTGTTTGATGACAAAGTAGTAGAGAGTGTTTTAATTCCAACCACTTCGCGCATGACCGTTTGCATATCTACACAAGTGGGATGTAGTTTAACCTGTAAATTTTGCGCAACGGGAAGATTGGAACGCTTACGCAATTTATCTGCCGGAGAAATTTACGACCAGGTAGTTTTGGTAAATAAACTTGCAACTGAAAAATACAATCAGCATTTATCAAATATTGTGTACATGGGTATGGGCGAGCCTTTACTGAATTATACGGAAACCATTCGTTCGGTTGACAGGATCTGTTCTCCCGACGGATTAAATATGAGTCCGCAACGAATTACTGTTTCAACAGCAGGCATTGCCAAAATGATAAAAAAACTGGGTGATGATAAAGTAAAATTTAATCTGGCGCTTTCTCTTCATGCGGCGAATGATGCCAAGCGTAACAAGATCATGCCCATTAACGAAAGTAATTCGCTTGAAAACTTAGCGGAAGCATTAAATTATTTTTACGAGAAAACAGGAACGCGCGTAACTTTTGAATACATCGCCTTTAAAGATTTTAACGACTCAATTGCTGATGCCGATGAACTCGCCGCATTTTGTAAAAAAGTTCCTGCCAAAGTAAATATCATTGAATACAATCCGATTGATAAAGGAGAGTTTATGCAAACTACCTTAGAACGTTTAATGGCCTTTAAAGACCGTTTGGAGCAAAAAGGAATTATTGTAAACATACGCCGTAGTCGTGGTAAAGACATTGATGCTGCTTGCGGGCAATTGGCTAATAAGAATAAGTCTACTAAACCAATTTTAAAATGAGGAAGGTATCAAAATATTTTTTGACTCTTATTTACTTTCCTTTTTCTTTCTCATTTGCGCAAAATGCGGATAGTCTTATTTCTCTTGCTTCAAAAATGAAAGCCGATACGAATAAAGTAAATATGTTTGTCAAAATAGCCCGATCCTTTTATACAGTAAAAAATAATCGGGATTTTTACAAAACAGTAGATTATGGAAAACTTGCAAGAGAACTTTCAAAAAAATTAGGGTTTAAGGCCGGAGAAGCGAAAGGCCTCAATAGTATAACTGTTGGATATGCCTGTAAAAATGAGCCGCAGAAAGCGTTATTGTACCTTGACACCGCCCTGAAATGCATCAATGATAAGGGGAATAAAACAATACTCATGAATATCTATGTTAATAGGGGACTTGTGTATGACACATTAATGATGCACAAAGAATCAATAAAAAACTATGAAAAAGCAGTTAAATATGCAAAAGAAGTAAAGGACTACGAAGTGTTATTTGGGTTGTATTATTCATTGGGCAGGGTGTATGCGAAATTTAATAAAGTAAATGAGAAAAACGGAGTCCCAGAAAAGGTAAAGATGAAGGAAACTTTTGAATATTTTGATCTGAGTCAGGGGATACGGCAAAAGCATAAAGTATCCGGGCGTCCTTCCACATATCAAGGATAGCAATTTATTATTGCTAAGTTTCTAATTAATTCGCACTTTTACCCTCCTAATTATACTCTTGTCTACTGTAGATAAAATAAAAGCGCCCATTGAATCTTACATGAACGAGTTTGAAGTAAAATTCAAACAGTCGATGAAAAGCAATGTACCTTTATTGGAAAAAATTACCAATTACATTGTTAAACGCAAAGGCAAGCAGTTAAGGCCGATGTTTGTTTTTCTTTCTGCAAAAATGCATGGTGAGATTAACGAGAGTACGTATCGTGCCGCTGCTTTAATTGAACTATTGCATACAGCGACTTTGGTGCACGATGATGTGGTTGATGACAGTAACGAGCGTCGCGGATTTTTTTCGGTAAATGCTTTGTGGAAAAATAAAATCGCGGTTCTTATCGGTGACTATCTTTTATCTAAGGGGCTTCTGCTTTCTTTGGACAACGACGATTTTCATTTATTAAAATTAGTAAGTAATGCAGTACGCGAAATGAGCGAAGGAGAGCTTCTGCAAATAGAAAAGGCCCGCAAGCTGGATATCTCTGAAGAAATTTATTTTGATATCATCCGACAAAAAACCGCAAGTTTGGTTGCAGCTTGTTGTGCAATGGGTGCAGCGTCTGTTGCACAGGATAAAAAAGTGATTGATACTATGTATAAATTCGGTACCTTAACCGGTATTGCCTTCCAGATAAAAGATGATTTGTTTGATTTTGGAGACGGAAAAGATATAGGCAAACCAACCGGCATCGATATCAAAGAAAAAAAGATGACATTGCCTTTGATTTATGCGTTGAATAATTCAACGGGTGCTGAAAAACGCCGGATCATCAATATAGTTAAAAATCACAACGAAAATCCGGAAAAGGTAGCCGAAGTGATTGAATTTGTTTTTGAGAAAAAAGGGATCGGTTATGCCGAAAAAATAATGCAACAATATAAAAACGATGCACTAAATTTGCTGAAAGATTTTAAAGATGGTGAAGCAAAAACTTCTTTGGAGCTTTTAGTTAATTATAGTATAGAAAGAAAAAAATAAAATGAAACAACTACTTTTTGCAGCATTTACATCTATGGTCCTTCTCGCAAGTTGTCAAAACAGCGGAAACAAAAAAGAGGTAAAAGCAAGTAACATTGACTCAGATGCGGGTGCGGAACAGAATGAAATAAATAAAATGGTGGACGAAATGGCCCCGCCCGACAGCAATTACAGCGGTGAGTTTTTTCTGAAATACGATAACGGCTTAATGAAAGTAAAAGGCTTTTTCCGTTTCGGTAAACGTCACGCGCAATGGTATTATTATTATCCTAACGGTTTTGTCTGGAGTGATGGTTTTTTTGAAAACGGGAAAATGAACGGCCCCACAAAAGTGTATCACGAAAACGGCAAGCTGTATTACGAGGGTGCTTACAAATTCGATAAGGCCATCGGCGTTTGGAATTTTTACGACAGCACCGGTGTGCAAATACACATTCGTACTTATGATAGTTTGGGCAATGTGCTCAATGATAAAGACATCACACCTCCTGAAAAAAAATAATGGCAGCTGAAAAATTACAATATGTTATCTCCCTCGATGTTTTTGAAAAAGGCACCGCGCTTCCTGCCGAAGATTTAAAACTTTTAAAAGAAGCTGAAAGAATCGCTGAAGAAGCTTACGCGCCTTACTCTCAGTTTAAAGTGGGCGCCGCAGTTTTATTGGATAACGGTCAGATAATAACCGGCAATAACCAGGAAAACGCTGCTTATCCATCCGGTATATGTGCCGAAAGAGTAGCGCTTTTTTATGCCGCTGCTCAAAATAAATCAGCGGTAATAAAAAGTATTGCAATTAGTTGTCATTCGAACAGCAAAGACCCTGTAACTCCCTGCGGGGCGTGCAGGCAGGTAATTGCCGAATATGAGCAAAAGCAAGGCAAAAAAATCCGCCTTATAATGGGTTTTCAGGGTGCTAAAACGTATGTGGCACAGAGCATAGAAAACCTGTTGCCGTTCATGTTTGGCGGCAAGGACCTTAAAAAGTAAAAAAGCGCCTTCATCCTTAAAAATCAAGCTTTTATCCTCATTATTTTTATTTTTCTTATCTTCGCAACACAAAACAAATTTTTTATGGACGCAAACGATAAGAAAGACATTATCCTGATACCCCTTGATTTTACCGAACAATCCATTTACGCCATCTCACAATCGTATAATCTTGCCAGATATACCAACTCTAAGTTGCTGCTTTTGCATGTTTATGAAAAGCAAGGTGATGAAAAATACGATGAGATAACCAAGCTTGCCAAAAAAACTGCGGATGAATCGGGTGTTTCCTGCGATTTTATGAATATCAAAGGAAGCGTTTATAAAGAAACTGTGCGCGTTGCCGGAGAGGTAAATGCTAAATTGGTTGTGGTTGGTATTGAATCTCATATGAAATCTGCTGATATTTTTTCTGAGAGTGCTTCGCAAATGGTGCGTGAGTGCCCTTGCCCTGTTATTACAATTCGTGGCCGCGAACAAAGAGACGGTTGCGAAAATATTTTAATGCCAATCGACTTATCACGCGAAAGCCGTGAGAAAGTGGATATGGCCATTGAGTTTGCAAAATATTTTGGTGCCGCTATACGCGTGCTTGGAATTTTTTCTTTAAAAGACGAAAAATATGAAAACCAATTGCACGCTTATGTGCACCAGGTAAAACAATACATTAAAAGTAAAGGTGTAACCTGCAGCAACAAAACCATGCCAAGCGATAACATTGCTGAAACTGTTGTTGAGTACGCAAATAAAATTGAAACGGATTTGATTATGATTATGAATAAACCGGGGCTTACCGTTAAAGAACGTTTTGTAGGAACGCTGGCTCAGAAAGTAATCGATATTTCTAATATCCCTGTGATGACAGTGAACCCGCGTGAGCGTGAAACACTTTACGCTTCATCGGCTTTATAAGGAATCAAAACCTTCTTCTTTCCAAATAAAAGAACGGGTGCTTATATGAAAATAAGCGCCTTTTTCATTTCTCTCAATATAAAGCAGATTGGTAAGGCGTGTGGTTTTAATTTCGTCATAAAGCATAGGTAATATTTCTCCGCCTTTTTTATCAACCAATCCTTTTCCTTCTTCGCTTTCAGTTAAAAAATAATTGTATTCAAATAAGGAAGCGCTGTTTGCCTGTAATGTAAATTGTAATTTCTCTAATGATAAATCGTAGGTGTGTAAGCCTTTTTTATCTTTCAGGTACCAATATTTTCCGTCAGAAAAAGCGGATAACAAAGATTTTTTTGAAAACGTTGACTTTGCTAAACTATACAAGTTTAGTTTATTTTTTTCTTTTGCCAGAACGAAATTATTTACGGGCAAACTTACTTCATCAAAAGCATGTTCTGTAAAATACTTTGCGCCGTTTATGTTTTGCAATTCTTGTTTTGTAGCACCAATGAGTTTTATGTATTTTCCATCGGCGAGCGTGGCTGTTTTAAAAGAAGGTTGGTAATTGTATCTTATTTCGCTTATAAAACAACCGGTGCTGTCGGCAAAACCATATAAATTATTTTTTACCAATAAATAAATCCCGTTATAAGCTTCATCAATTACATCAAAGACGGGTTCAATAATAAAATCTCCTTTATGGTTTAATACCCCGAATAATTTATTGTATTGCGCGCGGCATTGCCCGTTTTTAAACGACGATACCCAATCGTAAATCGCAGAGATATTTACAAATCCCTGCTTATCTAAAAAACCGTATTTACCGTTTTTTAAAAACACAGAAAACCCTTCTGAAAAATCGCTCATCATATCAAAAGCAGGTTTAATTATTTCCTGCCCGTTCAGATTAATTGCTCCGTACAAATTATTTTTCTTTACAATGGCGAGTCCTTCCGAAAACTCGGCAATATCATCGTATCTGGCACTGAGTATTTTGTTGCTGTAATCAATCAAAAAATATTTTTTATCTTTTTGCACAATGGCAACATTATTTGCGAAGCCTGATGCTTCGGCGTACTGAAATTCTATTTTTGTTTTTCCGGCTTTATTAATGTATCCGTACAAATCATTTTTTTGTACCGCGGCATAACCTTCGTTAAAATCTTCGGCATCGGTAAACATGGGTTCTATCATTTGCTTTCCGTTGCTGTCGCAATAACCCAGGTGATCGCTCTTCTTTATCAGGAAAAAAGGCGTGTGCCAAAAAGTAAATTCTTCTTCAATTTCTTCGCGTTTGGGGTAATCGCTGTATTTGGTTAAAAAAGCTTCAAGTTCGGTTTTACTATGATGCGGGGCTTCAATTCCCAACAACATGTTCCAGGCAAGAGCAGTAGGATAATTGGCGCCGTACGATTTTATAAAATCATGAATTCCCCCGGCGTTTTTATGTTTTATGTAATAATTAAGCAATTCTTCTTTGGCATAAGGAATATATTTTGCTTTGGGATATTTCTCTAAATAAGATAAGTATGCCTTATCATTTTTATCTGCCGTAGTTTCCATATAGATGGCAAACTCCAACAGGTTGCGCGCATCGTTCAAATAACATGATTGCGGATAAGTATAAATGTAATTTTTAAAAGCTTCCGCATTCAGTTTCCTGTCGGCGCGATGAAAAATAAAACTGTCGCGCAGGCACATTACTTTTTTTATAAAGGCAGAACTGTAATATACCTGCATATAATTCTCGGCGCTCTCGGGGCCTGTGTGCAAAATAAATTTTTTGTAAGCCTTAAAACAGATTGAGTCGTGCAGGATAATAAGTGCGCTATCGGTAAGTTTAAAATTTTTTTGCAGCTCCGTTTTTTTTACCGGTTCAAGCAGCGAGAAATAATTCTTACTGATACAGATATATTTAAACGAACTGTCTAACTGATGAAATGGATTATCGTTCCGGAAATAAATTGTTGCCAAACCAAAGCCTGCCTCGGCCGGATGTTTTTTTAATTGCCTGTAAAAAATTTCTTTAGCTTTAAAGTAATCGTAGATCGAGAGCGCTTTAAATCCTTTTTCAATTTCTGAAGCCGAAGCGCCGGAAAAAAGGAGAAACAAAAAAACAGTTAATAAAAGTGACTTCATTTATCTCCGCAAAAATATATCTTTGCCCGACTTAAGCTAATTTTTTCATGTTTACAAAAGGAAGGATAATTTTTACAGTTTTGTTTTTTATCTCTTTCGTCGTATTAATGATTTATGCTTATCGAAAGGATTTAAAGATTAATCGAAGACATTTTCCTAAAACTTATAAAATACTTTTAGTTATAGTATTGATTTTCAGTATTTTATTTTTTATCGTAAAGTTTAAGTCCTTAATAATGAAATAAAAAAAGGCGTATCTTTGCAAAAAAAGAAGAGAAATGAACAAATTTTTGTTTTCCATTTTAACCGTTTTCGGGGCACTGAGTATGAGCGCCAACGCGGGGATTTTGGTGGTAGAAGGAAAATACCAGCAAAAGAACTTATTTATCCAAAATGGTTTTTCAAGTAACGGCGTAGGTTTTTGCGCCTTCCAGGTAAAAGTAAACGGACAAATAACTACTGACGAGGTTAACTCAAGCGCTTTCGAAATTGACTTTACTCCGTTTAAATTTAAAGCCGGTGATAAAATTACCGTTGAGATTGAACACAAAGACGGTTGCATTCCTAAAATATTAAACCCCGAAGCATTAAAACCAAAACCTACGTTTGACGTAGTAAGCATTACCATTAACAACGACGCGATGCTTAGTTGGACAACCAAAAATGAAGTTGGTTCACTGCCCTTCATCATTGAACAATTTAAGTGGAACAAATGGGTTTACGTTGGAGAAATTAACGGCGACGGCACACCACAGGCACACGATTATAAATTTAAAGTGGTTGCGCACAGCGGCGAAAATAAATTCCGAGTAAAACAGGTTGGTTTCGGTTCTTTACCAAGATTTTCTGATGTAGTGATATACAATTCTTTAATGGAAAGGCCTGCTTACCAAATTGACAAAGATTTAATAAACTTTAATAACGAAACCAGCTACGAGGTGTACGATTTTTACGGTAACGTAGTTAAAAAGGGTTATGGCGCAACCTGCGACATAACCACCCTGAAAAAAGGAAAATATTATTTGTGTTACGATAACGCGGTTACTGAAATAGAAAAGAAAAAGTAACGCGGTGTTGGTTTAAGAGTTGTTTTACTTCACTTAACAACATAGCAGTAGCGCCCCACAATACAAAACCCTGTACCTGAAAGTACGGGGTTTTTAATTTTATGTTGCCGGTTGTGGTAACTTCGGTCTCGGATAAAATATTTTCATCTAACAAATCTTTTAACGAGAATTCAATTACCTGCTCAACTTCATGACTGGGATGGATTTTGGGTTTTTCTTTAACAAAAGCTATAACCGGTTGAATGTAAAAATTACTAACGGGAATATAAAGAGGTGAGATTCTCCCGATAATATTTTCTTCGGGTATAACAATACCTGTTTCTTCCTGTAATTCGCGCAAGGCGGCTTGTTCGTATGTTTCATTTGCATCGCAACTTCCTCCCGGTAATGCAATTTGTCCGGCGTGATAGCGATGTGTATCCGGCCGTTTTATAAGGAGAAAATAAATCGTTTTATTTTTTTCGTAAAGCAGTATACACACTGCACTTTTTTTGTAACCGGTAATTTTTGCGAGGTCGATTCTTTTTTCTTTGTAAAAATCAGATGCCATTATGTGCTGGGCGTTGGGGCCGGGCAAAGGATGGTTTTGTAAAATGGTTTTAAGGGTTTCTGTGAAATTGATGAAATCCATTATTGATAAACAAATTCTCCCTCAGCGCTTTTTACGGTTACCTGTTTTCCGTTAAATGATTCCACTCTTCCAACAATTTTTGCTTCAATGTTAAAGCCATGAGCAATAGAAATAATTTCTTTCGCGGTTTTTTCATTTACGTAAAATTCTAAACGGTGCCCCATGTTAAACACTTTGTACATTTCTTTCCAATCGGTATGCGATTGTTCGTGTATCATTTTAAATAAGGGCGGAATATCAAATAAATTATCTTTTAGCACATGCAAATTATCTATATAATGTAAAACTTTTGTTTGTGCACCGCCGCTGCAATGAACCATTCCGTGAATTTCTTTTTTATGGATTGTACTTAAAACCTTTTTCACTACGGGTGCATATGTGCGGGTAGGAGAGAGCACCAGTTTGGCGGCATCAATTTCTTTTTTAATCGTTGTTCCGTCGGCGCAATGATGCTCAATGGTAATCTTATCGGTAGGCTTTAAATTGCCGCAATACACAACTTCTTTCGGTAAATCGGTATTGTATGATTCCGGGTATTTATCGGCAATGTATTTTGAAAAAACATCGTGACGTGCGGAAGTCAGGCCGTTGCTTCCCATCCCGCCGTTATATTCGCTTTCGTACGTAGCTTTTCCGAAAGAAGATAATCCGACAATAACATCTCCTGCCTGAATATTTGCGTTATCAATTACTTCGGTTTTTTTCATTCGCACAAAAGCAGTAAAACCTACATCGAGCGTACGTACTATATCTCCAACGTCGGCAGTTTCTCCACCGGCAAGAGTTAAACCAACGCCCAAAGTATTTAATTCTTCAACGTACCGGTTGGTTCCGTTTATTAAATGAGAAATTACTTCGCCTGTAATTAAATTTTTGTTCCGTCCAATGGTAGAGGAAACCACAATATGATCAACAGCGCCTACACAGATCAAATCATCAATATTCATAATCAGCGCGTCCTGCACAATATTTTTCCAAACACTGTTATCTCCGGTTTCTTTCCAATATACGTAAGCAAGGCTGGGTTTTGATCCGGCAGTATCGGCATGCATAATGTTGCAATAAGCGGCATCACCGCCTGCTATATCAGGAAGTATTTTGCAAAATGCTTTCGGAAAAAGGCCTTTGTCTAAACCGGCTATGGCTTTGTGCACATCTTCTTTTCCGGCCGAAACTCCTCGCTGCGTATATTTTTCGCTCATTCCCGTTTTTTACAAAGTTACGTGTAAACACTTAGCTTTGAAAGCAATTTTTTTTGTATTTTGAGGGCTGATTTATGCCAACAGACAAATTAGGATATAAGTACTACGACATTGAATTTCCTGCCATTAAATCGGCAAGTGTGTATTACTTTAATACGCCTGCCGGCTTACGTTATGAGGTGCGTTTTGGCCGACGCCAGGACAATATTCTGCACGCTACTATTGTATTCGGAGTAATAAATGATGAATTTGAGGGTGAAGAATACGTTACCACCAATAAGGGCGAGGTTTATGGTGTAATGAACACGATAGCAGAGATTGTGCGCACTTTTATGACCGAGCATGCAAAAATAATGATTTACGAGTTTCATTCAGTTGACCGCGATGATGAAGGCGGAAGAAACACCAACGCGCGCATGTATTTATACCGCCGCTTTTTACCCCGCATTTTTGATAAAAACTGGAACATTGAAATTGAAGGCAATTTTGCCATTGTGAAGAAGAAGATGTAATCGGGTGTTTTAGCGATGAGTTTTTTATCCAGGCGTGTCCCCGCCTATTGTAATTTTTTTAAACAGTACCACCTTTTTTCTCGGTTATTTTAAATTTCTCGGCGCCACGACTATAAGTGGCGGTACTTTTTTGGTAACTGGCAGGTTTTACTTATTAAGTGGTAGGGGCTTCCTGTTTTTTTTGTTGTAACTTTGGTTTGCAGGTTTTAATATGAAAAAAAGTTTATTCTTTACTATTTTACTCTTTAATCTTTTTGCCAACGCCCAGCCCGGTAAAGAAGCTTGGCATTGGAAATTCGGGCAAGCCCAACTTGATTTCAGTTCCGGCGCCCCTGTAAAGGTTTCTCCGGGACCCAGTTTTTTTAGCAACGCGTGCGCCAATATAAGCGATGAGAATACAGGCCAAAACCTGTTTTTTACAAACGGGCTTTCTGCTTTTGACATGAATAATAACATAATCAGTAACAGTTACGGGATGTTTGGTAATAATTCTACCACGCAAACTTTAATTGTTCCCTGGCCGGGCAACCCTAAACTTTATTTTATTATATCAGCTGATAAACTGGCAGGCAATAAAGGAGTGCATTATTCGGTTGTTGATTTGAGTTTAAATAACGGGCTTGGAAAAGTAACAATAAAAAATCAGGCACTTACTCCGGCACCGGCTACAGAAAAAATTACTGCAGTTCGGCATTGTAACGGCGTGGACTATTGGATAATTACTCATTCTTACAATTCAAATGCCTTTAATGCTTACTTGGTAAATACTTCCGGTATAAATACTACACCTGTGGTTTCAAACACCGGCACCTCACACCAGTTTTTTGCTCCCGGTAATGATGAAGCAACGGGTTATATGAAAGCCTCTCCTAATGGTACTAAAGTTGCAGTAGGTATTTTTTCGGATTCGTTGCCTTTGATTGAGATATTGGATATTAATAATTCTACCGGCATAATTAACAACCCTGTAACAATAAACCTGAAAGGCGATGGCGGGGCATATGGAATTTCTTTTTCACCGGATAATTCAAAATTATATGCAAGTGTTTATCCGGGCGATAGTATATCCGCCATATATCAATATGATTTAAGCAGTGGAATTCCTGCAACAATTATTGCTTCACAAACTGTCATTAAGCAAATAAGTGCAAACACGGGATATGGACCCAGAACAGGAGTGGCTTATGCTTTACAAATGGGACCTGACTCTAAAATTTACATTGCCCGGATGTCAACAGACACTCTTGCCGTTATCAATAATCCTAATGCTGCCGGGACAGCTTGTAATTTTCAATGGTACGGAGTTTTACTCGGCCCGCCCGGGTTTCAATATGCCCAATATGGACTTCCTAATTTCATAGATGCTAATTACGCGGGTATACAAATTAATATTCCTGATATACAACAGTGTAATACGTTTACCGCAACCCCTATTGATGCAGGCTCCGGTTTTACAAATTACTTTTGGAGCACAGGCGCGGGTACGCAAATAATTACTGTAAGTAATCCCGGAAAATATTGGGTGACTGTTACTAATACACAAGGTTGCACACGAACGGACACTGTCAATGCATATTTGCTGAACCCGATTAAAACAGATACACTTGCATGCGATGTTTATCATGCAAATGTAACGCAGGGAGGAGTGCTTGCTTATAATTGGTTTGATGCAAACCATAATCCTGTTCGCAATTTTACAGTTTCGGGAAATTATTATGTAGATATAAATTATGTGAGCGGTTGTGCAATAAGAGATAGCATTAATTTAACGGTTGTTTCAAGTCCGCACATAAATTTAGGAAACGATACAACTTTTTGCAAAGGAAATTTATTATTAAGTGCGTTTAATCCGGCGTCAACTTATACATGGAGTACAGGCGCTACTTCTTCTTCTATTACGGCAACAACTGCCGGAACCTATTGGGTACATGTAAAAGATGCGAACGGCTGTACGGATAGTGATACACTAATTATAAAACCTGAACTCACTGCTTTTAACTTTGCAATGCCAAATATTGTAACGCCGAACAATGATAACATTAATGATGTAATTGATTTCGGAAAATACCAATTCTCTTCCCTGCAAATAGAAATATACAATCGCTGGGGGCAAAAAGTTTTTGAGAGTGAAGGTACAGATGCAATTTGGAAACCAAGCGGGGATGAAGGAACATATTTTTATACAGCACAATACAGAATTGATTGCGGAACAGATTCTCAAACAAAAAATATAAAAGGGTATATCACGGTTGTGAGATAATCTTCTCTGACAAAAAAGTCGCAGATTTCGTAGATAACACAGATTTCCATTTGCACTAATTTGCATTATCGGTGAAATCTGTACCAGAAAGTATTCTTTTACCTACTTAAACGCGTACACCAATCACCAATACATCATCCACCTGTTCGTAAACGCCGCGCCAGTTGTTAAAAATTTTGGCCAGATGTTCATATTGTTCTTTCATCGGCTTGATAGAAATTTCGGCAAGCGCACGCTGTAAATTAGCTACCATGAATTTTTTCCCTTTAGGCCCGCCAAACTGATCGGCATAACCATCACTGAATACATACACGCAATCACCTTTTTGCAATTGAACAGCATGATGTGTAAACCGGCGTTTTTCCTCAAAGTCAAATTCCAAACCGCCAATCGGGAATTTATCCGGCTTAATAATTTCCGCTTTATCAGCCGCATCTTTTCTGTATATCCATAAGGCACGGTTAGCGCCTGCATAATCAAGTACTAAAGTCTCTTTGTTAATCGCGCACAATGCAATATCCATTCCGTCGCGTCTTTCAAACTCTCCTTTATTCTGATTCAATGCAGCTTTAACACCTACGTGCAAATGAGTTAAAATTTCGGCAGGCTGGTAAACATGTTGCTCGGAAATAATCTCCGTTAGCAATGAATTTCCAACAATACTCATAAACGCACCCGGTACTCCGTGACCCGTGCAATCGGCCGCCGCAAAATAATTTTTTCCCTCACGTTTGGTAAACCAGTAAAAATCCCCGCTCACAATATCTTTAGGCATATATAACACAAACGAATCGGGAAAATCTTTTTGCAAGCCGGTAATAGCCGGCAATAAAGCTTCCTGGATATTTTTTGCATATTTAATACTATCGGTTATCTCGTGGTTTTTATGCTCAATAACCGCTTTTTGTTCAATCACTTCTTTGTTAATGATTTCTACTTTTTCTTTTTCCTCGCGTAATTCGTGCGTGCGTAACTGAACTTCTTTTTCCAATTTTAATTTATCGGCACGTAATTTTTGTGTTTTGTATGAGTTCCATGCATAAATACTTACAAGTGCAATAACAACACACAAAGTATAAAACCACCAGGTACGATACCAGGGCGGTAATACTTTGAACTTAAATTGTACCGGCTCTTTGTTCCAAAAGCCATCATTGTTCATCGCTTTTAAATAAAAAGTATAATCGCCCGGTTGTAAAGACGAGTAGGTAACCTCATTTTTATTAGCGGGCGGCACCCAATCATCATCCACACCTTCCAGTTTAAACTGGTACTGTACTTTACCCGGATTGGTTTGCGAGATACCGATAAAATCAAAAGTGACGTGATTTTTCCCGTAAGGCAATTCAAGCCCGACGGGTAAACCCGACAAAGAGTCGAGGCCTGCTGAGTATTTGCTCAGGTCAATTTTTTCGAAAGAAATTTTTATATCGCTGATCGAGCAGGAAGGCTCGTGATAATTTATTTTTTCAAAGCGTGGATTAAACGTGGTAATGCCCTTCACCGTACCAAACCATAATTTCCCGTCGCTGTCTTTGCAGGCCGAATTAAAATTACATTCAAGCCCCTGCAGGCCTTCTTCTTTTCCGTAATGTTTTATGCTTGTTTTTTTATTACCTACATACTCGGTCACGTTAAGCGCGTCAATACCTTTATTGGTCCCTATCCACAAGCGGTTTTGATTATCAAATAATAAAAAATAAGCCTGGTTGGACGCTAATCCTTCGGACTCGCTGAGGTGCCTGAACTCTTTGTGATCATAGTAAAAAACGCCTTCTTCGGAACCAAACCAAAGATTGCCGTTCTTATCTTTCACCACATTGTAAACGATCTTATCGGTGAGTTTGTTTTTAGAATTCAACAACTCGGCTCTGACACCATCGTATTTTACAACTCCTTTCGAAGTGGCCAGCCACAGTGTTTTTCTATTGTCTTCCACGATTCCGTAGATAGCAAAATTTCCGGCTGTTACCAATTTACTTACAGCTTCAACCGGTGTAATTTTTCCATCGTTAAAAACCATCAGGCCCTGAACGCTGCCAATATAATGCACGCCGCTTTGGGTGTGGTAAATAGAATAAATGGTGCGGTATTTCTGGTTATCGGCCAGGTAATTTTTAAATGAAGTTCCACTATAAACGCTTAAGCCCGCCATGGTTCCGGCCCATATTTGTCCCTGCTCATCTTCCGCAATACAGTTCACATGATTGTCAACTAATTCGATGGCCGGATTTTTAGGATTGAGCTTGTAGGATTTATAAGATTTCAGATCGTACGTAACAAGGCCATTATCGCCGATTCCAAACCAGTATTTTTTATTTTTTGCCTGGTAAATGCAATTTATATAATCGCCCGGCAAGCCATTGCTTACACTTAAATTTGAAATTGCTTCTGAAGCCAGTTTACTTGTACCCGCCCCGTCAGAACCAAACCAAACATCACCCTCGTTATCTATAAATGTTGCCAAAACAATATTACTGCACAATCCATTCTCAACTTTAAACGATAGGGAGCCTAACCCGTTAACTTTAACCGCGCCTTCGTTGGTGCCAAACCACATGTTTTGGTTTTTGTCTTTGCTGATGGAGGTGAATGCCATATTGCCCACGAGCAGCCCGGGTATTTCTACCATTTCAATTTTGTTCTTGCTGTATTTGTAAAGCCCCGCAAGCGTGCCGATCAAAATATCTCCTTTGTTATCGTCGTTAAACGAACGGATAAAATTACTTCCTAAACCGTCTTTGCTGGAGTACCAGGTAAATTTATTTTGCGCGTTTGGCGAGTAGTGGCAGGCTCCGTTCTGCATGGTACCAAACCAATAATCGCCGTTGCTGTCCTGGTAAATGGTCCAAACGGCCGACGCCTCAAGTGTCGCATCGCCGCTTAATTTTTTTGCTTTTTTATTTTCATCCAAAAAGCAAACTCCTTTCTGCGTACCGATCCATACTTTTTCGGTTTTATCGATCAGCACATTGTAAACGGCGTTATGCGATAAACCATTGGTAGAATCAAAACGCAGGTCTTTAAAGTTTCCTTTTATCTGCAGACCATCGTAGGTAGAGAAATATAAATTCTGATTTTTATCTTCGGTGATAGAATAAATATAATTGCTAAGGCCTCCGTTAGCGGTGGTTAAGGTTTGAAATGTTTTGCCGTCGAACTTGGAGGCTCCGCCGCCGTTCGTGCCAAACCACATGTACCCTCGGCTGTCCTGGTAAATGCAATACACCTGCGATTGCGCAAGCCCGTCATCTACATTGTAATTTCTGAAATCGTAAGTCTGTGCGCTTATACGAGCCGCAAAAAAAAGAAATATGTAAAGAAGTTTACGCATTAACCTTTGCCACCTGAAATGTATGTTGTTTTACACAATCAATAAAAAATTTAACTTTCTCTTTTTCAGTATCCGGATATAAACCGTGGCCTAAATTGGCAATGTAATTTTGCGGGCCGAAAGCATCGAGCATTTTTTTTGTTTCTTTTTTTATCACGTCAAAATCAGCATATAATAAACAGGGATCTGCATTGCCTTGCAAGGTTTTTCTGTTTCCTAAATTTTTTCTCGCTTCCTGTGGGTTTGTATTCCAATCAATTCCCACAACACTGCATTTTGTATTTTTAATTTCGGACAAAGCAAAATGTGCGTCTTTCGCAAAAATAGTTACAGGCACTTGTTTGCTGAGTTCATCACAAATAGCCGACATGTACCTTAAAGAAAATTCATTGTGCATTTCGGGTGATAAAACTCCCGCCCACGAATCAAAAATCTGAATAAGATCAGCGCCGGCTTCCACCTGGCCTTTTAAATAGTTAATGCTGCTTTGTGTAATTTTTTCTAAAGTTTGATGCGCGAGTTTGGGTTGCGTATATAAAAACTTTTTTGCTTTGCTGAATGTTTTGCTTCCGTTGCCTTCAACCATGTACGCAAGTAATGTCCAGGGCGCCCCGCAAAAACCAATTAAAGGAACGCGGTTGTTTAATTGTTTTTTAGAAAGACGGATGGCATCGTACACATATTGCAAATTACTTCCGTCAGAAATTTTCAAAGCATTCACATCGCTTTGCGAAGTAATTGTTTTTTCAAAATGCGGACCTTTTGCTTCTATCATCTGATAAGGCAATCCCATTGCTTCGGGTATTACCAAAATATCCGAAAAAATAATTGCGGCATCAACGCCTAAAATATCTACCGGTTGCACGGTAACTTCGGCTGCCATTTCAGATGTTTTTACAAACTCGATAAAATTTTTGGCTTTTGCCCTTACGGCACGGTATTCGGGTAGTATGCGTCCGGCTTGCCGCATAAGCCATACAGGCACACGCTCAACATTTTCACCTTTGGCAGCACGTAGAAGCAAGTCGTTTTTAAATTGGCTCATTTTGCCCAAAAATAGGCAAAAACAGGCGGTTTTTGGTGGAAATACAAATATTCTTAACTTGCGGAAAATTATGGCCGAAATGTTTTCAAAAAATACCAAATCCATGTCTTCCGACAGCTCATCGGTTAACCTGGTGGCAAACGGAACTTCCATTACCGGCGACGTAAAATCGAACAGCGATTTGCGTATTGATGGTGTTATGCAAGGCACCCTTATCGTTAAAGGCAAGCTTGTTATCGGCCCCAGCGGACGAATTGAAGGCGAGGTTGAGTGCCAGAATGCAGATGTATCAGGCGAAATAAAAGGAAAAATAAGCGTTTCCGAACTTTTAATGCTGCGTTCTTCCGCAAAAATTAACGGCGATATTTTTACCGGAAAAATCTCTATTGAACCGGATGCCCAGTTTACCGGAACCTGCAGTATGGGCGGTGTTGTAAAAAATATTCAGCATACGCATGACAGCCAAGGGGCCGGACAAAAAACCGCAGCCAACCAATAATCCAAACAGTGTTTTAAAGTATTCGGGCATGGCCTTCCAGATACTGGCCTGTATTTTATTGGGTTTTTGGGGAGGGATGAAGCTGGATGAAAAATTGGAATTTAAACAAGTGCCTGTTTTTACTTTAGTCCTTGGTCTTGCCGGCGTGGTTGTAGGGATTTACATTTCTATCAAAGACTTTCTTAAGAAGAAATAAAAAAAGATAGCTCTGTGAATCCATGCGATTAAATTATTATCTCGTTTAACTCAAAAAAAATGCTCCTGATTTTTTCAGAAGCATTTAAAATATTTTTATTGTAATCTTGATCCTGTCAAAAAGGTTATTCGTCTATCTGCGCATCGCCCACATAAGCACCGTTTTTATACACCTCAATACGTTTTAATATCCCATTTTCATCATAAATGTAATTCTTTCCATCCATTAAACGATTGTCTTTAAATATACCGTCTTTCGTTTTCTGGCGGTTCTTGTTGTATAAGATGAACTGGCCGTTGATAATAGTAGGCCCTTTTTGTTTAGGATCCTGCAGAGTTTCATCTTTACTGATGGTAACTTTTTTGGTGTTGTCAGCCAAAACCGGTTTGTCTGAAATTGGTTTTTTAGGCTGGTATTCTTTTATTGATTGAACATCGGCCTCGCCATTATTATAGCTTACAGTTTTCTTAACGCTTCCGTCAGGATGATACTCGGTCACAACACCGGCTTCTTTACCGTTGTTCCAATTTCCTTCAATTTGCGGTGTACCGTCTTCGTAATAATATTTTTGGGGGCCTTCGCGTTTACCGGTCGGGTTGAAAGTAAATTCCTGTTGTACATTTCCGTTATCGTAGTATAATTTATAATTGCCTGTCCATTTGTTAATTTTCCAGGTACCCTCTTCGGCTATTTTACCATTTTCGTGATACATAATGGCGTAACCATCGGGGCGGCCGTTTTGGAAGGTGATTTTGTTTTTGGTATTGCCGTTACAGAAATATTCTTTCCAGATGCCGTTTTTGCGGTTATCGGTGTATTTTCCTTCCTCTACTTTAGAGGTAGGTTGGTAGCAGGTATTGGGTTTTGTTTTGCCGAAAATGATCCACCGGCCCTGTTTTAAACCATTAAAATCAATGATATTAATGCTGTCCTTACCGTTAGAGGGGTCCAGCTCATAAGACTGAGGTTGAGCATAACCATAACTCAACATAAAAATACCAATTATCAGCCTAATATTAACCTTCATCACTATAATTTTACCAAAAATATAAATTATCTTTCGCATTCACGAAAACTTTTAGATGTATTTTCCTTTTTGATAGATTAATGAGGCACATCCATCATATTGTACGAAAAAGGACACTAAAAGGTTACAATAAACCTAACTTTTTACTTGATATTTGATAACATATCCCTCACTATTCCACCCAAATCAAAAGTGGGATTCCATCCCCAATGTTGGCGGGCCTCGTTGTCATCCATACTTTGCGGCCAGCTATCGGCTATTGCCTGCCTGAAATCCGGCTTGTAAGTAATTGAAAAAGACGGAATATGCTTCTTAATTTCAGCAGCTATCTGTTCTGGAGTAAAACTGATACCCGCAAGGTTATAACTGCCCCTTATTTTAACCTGTTCTGCCGGGGCGTGCATTAATTGTAAGGTGGCTTTAATGGCATCGGGCATATACATCATAGGCAGGGCAGTCTTCTCGGTTAAAAAACACTCATAGCTACCTTTTTTAATTGCGTCATGAAAAATATGTACGGCATAATCTGTAGTACCTCCGCCAGGAGCCGATTTATATCCGATTAAACCCGGATAACGTAGACTTCTTACATCTACATTATATTTATTAAAATAGTACTCGCACCATCTTTCGCCCGCCTGTTTACTGATACCATAAACTGTAGATGGCTCCATTACAGTATATTGTGGAGTATTTATATGTGGCGTAGTTGGCCCGAAAGCAGCAATAGAGCTTGGCCAGTATACTTTACTTAAATATTTTTCTTTGGCCAGATCAAGCACATTAAAAAGCCCCTGCATATTTAATTGCCAGGCAAATAGGGGATTCTTCTCGGCAGTAGCGGATAATAATGCAGCTAAAAGGTACACCTGTTTTATTCCGTGTTTTTTTACAATATTGAATAAACTTTCTGCGTTTAAAACATCTAATGTTTCAAAGGGGTTGCTCGTAAAGGCGCCGGAAGATTTTATATCGGCTGTCACTACGTTTGAAGGGCCGTAGATTTTATTCAGTTCTTCTAAAAGCTCAAGGCCAATTTGCCCGCCCGCCCCGATAATTAAAATTTTGTCTTCTTTGTTAATACTCATACCCAAAATATACGGCTTAAATATACAGGTTTGTTTGACATATGCTTAAACCCTGTACCTCTTTTTTATTTCAAAAAATTAGTTACTTTCACTCCCCTGTGAAGAGGATTTTTATAATTATATTTTTGTTGTTGGCGGGAAAAACATTTTCTCAATACACTGTTTCCGGAAAAGTTTATGATGCCTCAACCAAAGAGCCCGTGCCCTTTGCGAATATTATTTTAAAAGGAACTCCGGCCGGTGCTTCCACCGATTTTGACGGCAACTTCAGTATTACCACGGATAAATTATCCGACTCGTTAATTGCTTCGTATATCGGATTTAAGCGGGTTTCAATTGCGATAAAAAAAGGAGTTACTCAAACAATAAACATTCCGTTTTTTGCGATAGAAGGCGGTATTACCTTAACCGAAATTACCGTAAAGGCCGGAGAGAATCCCGCATTCAGAATTATACGCGCGGCACTTGCGCACAAAAAAGCAAATAACAAAGATCAGTTGCAGGCTTATCAGTACGAAGTGTATAATAAACTTGAATTTGATTTAAATAATATTCCGAAAAGATTAAAAGAAAACGCGGCTTTTAAACCTATTAAATTTGTTTTTAATAATGTAGATAGCGTAAACTCTTCCGAAAAACCATCTCTGCCTCTCTTTATGATAGAAACACTTTCTGAATTATTTTTTAAGAATGCCCCGAAAGAAAAAAAGGAAATCATAAAAGCATCGCGCATATCAGGTGTGCAAAATGCGAGTATATCGCAGGTGATGGGGGATATGTACCAGAATATAAATGTATATGATAACGACCTGATTATTTTTGCCAAAGATTTTAAATCGCCTTTGTCCGATAATGCCATTTTTAATTATAAATTTTACCTGGAAGACAGTTTGTATATTGATAACAAATGGTGTTATCACATTCGCTTTAAACCACGCCGCCAGCAGGAACTTTGCTTTAGCGGAAATATGTGGATTGCCGATACCACGTTTGGAGTAAAGCGTTTGGAGATGAGCATTCCGGCTGATGCCAATATTAACTTTATTAATTCGGCAAATGTAATTCAGGAGTTTGATTACACGGGTAATGTCTGGATGCTGAAAAAAGACCGTATTGTAATTGATTTTATTCCTGACTTAACCGGTTTCGGAAAAGGAAAATATAAAACGGGAATTTACGGGCGCAAAACCACTTCTTACAGAAACATTGTTATTAATAAACCTAAAGGAACAGAATTTTTTAAAGGAGGGGATAATATCATTGTAGAAGACGGCGCCGATAAAAAATCAAATTCTTACTGGGACACCACGCGCCACGATTCACTTACTACGCGCGAGTATAAAATCTATCACATGATAGATACAATCCAATCGCTGAGGTTTTATAAAAACTGGTCGACTGCATTTTCTGTAATCGTGTCCGGATATTTTAACGCCGGCAATTTTGATATTGGTCCGTTTCATAAATTTTACAGTTCAAATGCCGTGGAGGGGCCGCGCTTCCGTTTTGGAGGGCGCACCAGCAGCCAGTTCAGTCGATGGCATGAATTGAGCGGATATGTTGCTTACGGAACACTTGATCAAAAATGGAAATACTCCGTTGGTTTCCGCGCTTTCCTCTCTAAAAAACCCACGCGCCAACTTATTGGCATGAATTATAAAAGCGATATGGAAATTCTGGGGCAAAGCCAGAATGGTTTTACCAATGATAACCTTTTTGCCACTTTTTTACGTCGCGTATCTCCGCGCAGTTTAACACGTGTTGATCAGACAACCGTTTGGTACGAGAAAGAATGGTTCCAGGGTTTCAGCAATAAAATATCTTTTGTAAGCCGTACACTCAACGCGGTGGGTGGTGCAAATTATTATTATCTTAATACAAAAGGTGATTCGGCCATTCAACCTTTTTTGCGTACTTCGGAATTGCGCTTTAGTACACGTTTTGCATACAGGGAAAAATTTATTGACGGCGATTTTTCGCGCACCAGCCTGGGAACAACCTGGCCAACCCTGCAGTTAACAATTACCCAATCGCTCAAAAATATTTACGAAGGGCAATATAATTACCGTAAACTCGTTTTTAATATCAGTCACCGTTTACGCTGGGGTTCTTTATTAGGTTATACCGATTATGTGGCGGAGGCCGGACAGATATTCGGCAAGGTGCCTTACCCGCTTTTAGAGTTGCATGGCGGTAACCAAACCTTTGTGTATGATTATATGGCATACAATATGATGAGTTATTATGAATTTGCGAGCGACAGGTATGCCTCACTTTGGTTATTTCATCATTTTGAGGGTTTGCTGTTTAATAAAATACCCTTCCTTCGTAAGTTAAAATGGCGCGAAGTGGTTACGTATAAATTATTATTTGGGGATGTGAATAAAAATAACAGGCAAATGTTGTTGTTTCCTTCTACATTGCATTCGCTTAATAGCGGACCGTACCAGGAATTAAGCGCCGGTGTAGAAAACATTTTTAAATTTTTTAGGATAGACGCGTTCTGGAGATTATCTTACACTCAAAATATAAGAATACCTTTCGGTATCAAAGCCGGATTTCAGTTAAGTTTTTAGAATAAAAAATCTATATCTTTATAAAAATGCCACGGGTTGCGCAAATTTTCACGTATTTTTTTCACAGAGTAGTTTTTAAATCCCGATATGAGAGTCTGTGTTTTTTATCTTTGCTAATAAACAAAATTTGTGGCAGTAAATAAATTCTAATGATATTACGTTCAGATAAAATAACTAAAAAATACCGTAGCCGCACCGTAGCCAACGAGGTAAGCATAGAGGTAAAGCAAGGTGAAATAGTTGGTTTGCTCGGACCTAATGGTGCAGGTAAAACAACTTCATTTTATATGATTGTGGGAATGATAAAACCCAACAGCGGCAGAATTTTTTTAAACGACGAAGAAATAACCACGTTGCCTATGTACAAACGCGCGCAAATGGGAATAGGCTATTTACCGCAGGAAGCTTCAGTGTTTCGAAAACTGAGCATTGAAGATAATTTGCGTGCTGTATTAGAACTTACAAAGCTCAGTAAAGAGGAGCAGGAAAAAAAACTGGAAGAATTAATTGCAGAATTTAACCTCGGGCATGTGCGAAAAAATTTGGGCGACCAACTTTCGGGAGGAGAGCGCAGGCGTACCGAAATTGCACGATGCCTTGCCACAAACCCGGCGTTTATTTTGCTTGACGAGCCTTTTGCAGGCGTTGATCCTATTGCCGTTGAAGATATTCAGAATGTTGTGCGCAGCTTAAAAGACAAAAATATCGGTATTTTAATTACCGACCACAACGTGCATGAAACTTTGAGTATTACGGATCGTGCGTATTTGCTATTTGAAGGAAGGGTAATAAAACAGGGCAGTGCCGAAGATCTTGCCAATGATGAACAGGTGCGCCGGGTTTACCTCGGGCAGAATTTTGAATTGCGGAAGTAACACAACGCTGTTAATACCTTGTAAAAGTTTGCTTAACTTAATGTGAAATATCCGTACTTTTGCATCGTAATAGAACTATGGAAGATATTAAAACAAACAACGAAGAAAATCCGAAAAAGAAAATAGGCCTTTTGCCCTGGCTGTTTTTAAGTTTATCATTAGTCGGAAATGGCATATTGGTATACCTGCTTAATAACGAAAAGCAAACCGTTGTACAAAAAGAAGAAATTATTAAAACCGTTTACCTGGAGCGCGATAATATTAAAAACGATCTGCTTCAGTTAAAAACAGATTACGAAAATCTGCAAACCAACGATAAAAAATTACAGGCCGAAATTGATGAGAAGAAATTACAGATTGAAGAACTCATCAAGCAAGCCGAGAAACACAAAGGCGACGCGTATGTAATAGCCAAACTGCGTAAAGAAACAGAAACCCTGAGGCAAATTATGCAGGGCTATGTGCACACCATTGATTCATTGGGTACACTCAATCAAAAACTTGTTGTAGAGAAAAAGGAAGTGATAAAAAAACTGGATGATGAAAAAAGCAAACTCGACCAGGTTAACAAAGAAAAAGAAGAACTTAAAAAAACCATCAATACTGCTTCTATACTCTCCTGCTATAACGTAATTGCGCAAGGTATAGATGTAAAACGCGGCGGTAAAAAACAAAGTATTACCAATAAAGCCAAAAGAACGGATTTAATTCGTGTAAGCTATACGCTGGGTGAAAATAAGCTCACCAAAACCGGCCCGAAAGATGTTTTTGTACGAATTATGACGCCCGATGGTAAAGAGTTGGCTAAAGGTTACGATGAAAACTATCGTTTCCGGTTTAACGAATCATCGGGTTATTATGCCGGTAAAACAGTAATTGATTATGCCAGTAAAGAAATCGGAGTAACTACGACCTGTGAGGGCAGCACAGGCTTTATACCGGGCAAATACATTATAGAAATTACCTGCGATGGAGTAGTGATAGGACAGGGTTCGGTAGTGCTCAATTAATCCGAAAAAACAGCTTCTGCATTTCCTTTTTTTTAGTACCTTTCCTCTGTAATTTATGAGGAAGAAAATTTTAATTTCTTTACTGCTTTTGCTTTCTGTTGCCTTTAATGCGCAGGATAAAGGCTATCTTGAATTTGCCGGGCGCTGTGCAAAAGACAATCAACCGTTAAAAGGGGCTAATATTTCCATTTATAAAGGCAGCACTAAAGTAACTGAATTAACAACCGGCAAAAACGGTAAGTTTCAGTTTTTTCTCGATTTTGTGGGGGTGGATTACAGGGTTGTCTTTACTTATCCCGGCTGCCCGGACATGTTTCTGATGATTTACTCCGGCAAAGTGGAAGCAGGGAAAGAGATTTTTCCGATTTACGATATCGACGTAAATTATTTTGATTA
>DATMMV010000079.1:0-31148 GCA_035569635.1 Bacteroidia bacterium
ATGGAAGGAGAAGTAACAGCATTAAATCACGAAGAAGTTGCTGCTTTATTAAAAGAAGCCAAATCAGTTGTAATTGTTCCCGGTTACGGTATGGCTGTTGCTAAAGCGCAATATCCGGTTTTCGACCTGGTACAAAAATTACGCAAAGCAGGAAAAAATGTTCGTTTTGCTATTCACCCTGTTGCGGGCCGTTTACCCGGACACATGAATGTATTATTAGCAGAAGCAAATGTTCCTTATGATATTGTTTTGGAAATGGACGAGATCAACGAAGATATGCCGGATACCGATGTGGTGATGGTAATTGGGGCGAACGATGTTGTAAACCCAAGCGCACAAGACGATCCGGCAAGTTCAATTTATGGTATGCCGGTAATTGAAGCCTGGAAAGCAGAAAAAGTAATTATTATGAAACGCTCCATGTCGGCCGGTTACTCAGGTGAAGATAATCCGTTATTTTACAAGTTAAACTCTGAAATGCTTTACGGCGATGCAAAAGTAAGTGTTGAAAAAATCCTTAGTTTCCTGAATTAATTTTTTAATAAGAACCGGATGCGATGCGTCGGTTCTTTTAAGAGAGGTAATTTATTTTTTTGATCATGCTTGTCGGAACCAAGCTCTTTTACCGGAATTATCAATTCTATACTTCCAAGTATAAAATAGTATTAACGAGCTGATTTATTTTAAATTTAACACCTAAAATAAGGATGGAGTCTCATGAAAGTTGAAAAATACGCCGAAACAGAAATTCTTAAGGGAAGAAAACACCAGGATGTTTTTAATGAAATTGCCGCGTCTTCTGATTTTAAAATACATGATATCGCCGAGATTTTAAGAAAAATTGCCAGTCCCGAAAAAAGGGTGCGTTATAAAAGCACCAATTATGTGTTGGCGGGTGTGATTTTATGTATGGCACTTTTAAATATTTATTCGCAGATAGAGGGCAAGGCGAATAACGGAGTTTATAATTGGCTGCCGGTTATAGGCGATGTAATTCTTTTATGGGGAATTTTAAATTATTGGAAAAACATTTACCGCGTATGTTTAATTTTATTGTGGACGCATACGGTTGTGGTAATTTCTCTTTTGATTTTTAATTTCAATTGGATTTTTGTTTTTCTTTTGTTTTTTCTGATTGATTCAATCATCATCACTTTTTATCTGAACATAAAAACCGCCACAGATTATCGCCTGAACAGAGAATTGCTCAATGAAAATCCGGGCCAGCGGATTAATGCCGTAATTTTTAACGAAAATTAATCAGAAGAAACTTTTATTTTCTTAGCCAGCCCGATAGCACGCTCTTTAACTACGTTAACATCCGCACCCGCTTTATCGTAAGTTAAAACAACGGCCATGCGCCTGTAAGGACGAGTGGTTGGTTTATTAAACACACGCACATCGGTAAGCTTTTCTAACAGCACCTCATTCACTCCTGTATAAACAGGGGTTTTTCCTTCAGAATTTGCTAAAACAACCGCGGATGCCCCTACCCTCTCCAATGTAATTTCGGGAATTGGTATTCCTAAAATTGCACGGGCATGTAATTCAAATTCGCTTAAATTTTGTGTGCCTGCGAGAGTTACCATTCCTGTATCGTGCGGGCGGGGAGATAACTCTGAAAAATAAACTCCTTTATCTGTAAGGAAAAATTCAACACCCCAAATTCCCGAACCGGTTAATGCTTTAGTAACTTTTGCCGCCATGTCCTGTGCGTCTTTTAAATCTTTATCGCTGATGGCGCAGGGTTGCCAGCTTTCCTGGTAATCGCCACGCTCTTGCCGATGACCTATTGGCGGACAAAATAAAGTGTTGCTGTTTTTTTGTGTTAAGGTCAGTAAAGTAATTTCTGAATTGAATTTTATGAATTCCTCAACGATAACTTCTTTGTAATCGCCGCGACTTCCTTCCATCGCGTAATTCCACGATTTTGAAATATCTTCTTTTGATTTAACAACACTTTGTCCTTTTCCACTGCTACTCATTAAAGGTTTTACAACGCATGGAATTCCGATTTCTTCAACGGCCTTTGTAAAACCTTCAAGTGTGGTTGCGTATTTATATTTTGCCGTACGAAGATTTAATTCTTCCGCCGCCAAATCGCGAATGGCTTTGCGGTTCATGGTAAAATTTGCGGCTTTGGCGCTGGGTACAACAGTAATTCCGCTTTTTTCGTAATCGTAAAAACGTTCGGTACGTATAGCTTCAATTTCGGGAACAATTAAATCAGGTTTGTGTTTGGCAACAATTTTATCGAGAGCATCACCGGCTAGCATATTTATTACTTCAAACTCATGCGCTACCTGCATGGCGGGTGCTCCTGCATAGCTATCGACAGCAATTACATGCTGTCCTAAACGTTGAAGGGCGATAACCAATTCTTTTCCTAATTCGCCTGAGCCGAGTAATAAAATCTTTTTTTGCATGTGTTTTTTATTGAGGCTGCAATTTACACAAAATCATCTCACCTAAATACAGGCCACAGATTACACAGATTTTTTATTAAACAGTCATTATTAGTTGTTTTTTATTATTAAAACTAAAATAATCCGTGAAATCTGTGGCTACCTTTATCAGAGGAAACAAGACAAATTGTTTATCTTTGCCTTAATGCGTATAGACATAATTACCATACATCCGGAATTATTAAAAAGCCCCTTTGAGCACAGCATTTTAAAACGTGCCATTGAGAAAAAAGTGGTAGAAGTTAATTTAATTGATCTGCGCGATTATACTACCTACAAACATAACCAGGTAGATGATTATGCTTTTGGCGGAGGCGCCGGAATGGTTTTGATGATAGAGCCCATTGCCAACTGCATTAATGCGCTGAAGAAAAAAAATATCTACGACGCAATTATTTACACAAGCCCGGACGGAGAATTGTTGCAGCAAAAAACCTGCAATTATTTTTCGACATTGAAAAATATTATTGTTTTATGCGGACATTACAAAGGTGTTGACGAGCGTGTGCGCGAACATTTTATTACCAAAGAAATTTCTATTGGTGATTATGTGTTGAGTGGCGGAGAATTAGCTGCCGCTGTAATGTGCGATAGTATTATTCGTTTGTTACCCGGAGTTTTAAATGATGAGACCTCTGCTCTCACCGATTCTTTTCAGGATGATTTATTAGCACCTCCGGTTTACTCTCGCCCGGCAGAATACAATGGATGGAAAGTGCCTGATATTTTGACAAGCGGCCACACAGCTAATATTGAAAAGTGGAGGTATGAAAAAAGCCTGGAACGTACCAAAGAAAGAAGGCCGGATTTGTTTGAGAAATACAATAGGAAATAGGCTTATTTTTTCTTGGGCAGAATTCTTTTCAGGCGACGAATTGTGTAAGGTAATACTGTTCTATTTATATTTTTAGGAAAAGTTCTGTGCAGACGCACAGAGAATATAGAAGATTTGTTTTGCGTTAGGGATTATAATATTAATTTTATAAAACTGTAAGTCAACATTTTATAAATATTTTGTGTTTTTAGGGGACATTTTTGGGGACTGATTTACGTGGCGAATTCTATTTTTTATTATAACTTCGACAAACTTCTAGTTTCCATAGAAATATGTTATATATTGCACAATAAATGACTTACAATTAATTTCCCTAACATTTAAAAATCATGAGACCCATTAATCTGAAAAAAGTAATTCTGCTATTATTTGTATTGGTTACGCTAATTAACGATGCTAAAGCACAAGTCCCGCCATTATCTCCGAAATGGTCAGCACTTTTTGACAGTGGGGTAGGTGGCAAAAGAGATTTAGGTTATGCCGTAACAACTGACGCCTCAGGAAATGTTTACGTAACTGGAACACAGAATATAACTTTTTATCCGAATTATTATGATTCAAAAGTAACAACAAGGAAATATAGCTCTACTGGTACGTTATTACATACTACCTCCTATAGTGGCAGCACTGGACTTGCCGGATGTGATGCGGAAGTTGGTTATTGTATCGCTACAGATGGAACTTACTTATGGGTTGCTGCAAGTACATATAATTTAAATGGCGGAAATAAATATTTAGATTTCACACTGCTTAAATATAATTGTTCTGATTTAAGTTTAGTCAGTAGTGATTATCCAAAAAAATATGCAGATATGGACGGCTGTGTATCCACTGGTCAATTAAGGGCGTCTTGTTTGGTATTGGCTAGCACTGGAAGTGGTACACAGTGTTTTATTGGTGGTAATACATATGATGGAACTAATTGGGCTACATTAGTGACAAAAGATAGTTCAGCAGCGGGGCAAATGTGGGCTTGGACACGTAAATATTCTGGAACTTCTAGTGCTGGTAACGTGGACGGAAATGAACATTGCATTACTGATATTAAAGTTAGTGATGATGATACCAAGGTTTACGTGGCGGGATACGTAGCTAATACAAGCACAAATACTGGAAAAAGGGATTGGTACACTGCTGTATTAAATGCAAGTGACGGAAGTTATGTTAGTGGATGGCCGGTAATTTATGATAATTCTGCACATAAAAATGATGTACCCTGTGCAATTGATTTTGATTCTAATGGCAATGTCTATGTGGCAGGTTATAAAACCAACAGTTCTGATTACACGGATGCCCTCCTAATAAAATACCCATCAACGGGTTCAACAGCAAGTTTTACCCAGTCTTACACTGGTTCGGGTGGAGCGTGGAATGCGTGGGTTGACCTTGTAGTAGTTGGTACATCCACGTCAACGCCAGCCGTATTTGTTGGAGGATATGCCACCCGAGCGACGCAGGATTATGCTGTTGCTGCCTATACAAGTTCAGGAGGATTATCAACTTCATGGTCGACAAACCCAAACTTTTATGATGGTCATGATGCTGGTGGTGACGCTGGATTTGGAATCGAATATAGTAGTGGAACAAGTAGAGTATATATCTTCGGAAAAGCTGATGAAGGTACAAGTGGTATTGCAAACATAAATATTTCGACTGTTGGTTTTAGTAGTACTAATGGTACCAAGGTGTGGGGTCCGGCATCTTATGATTGCACCACTGATGCATATCCTAATGGAGTAGATGAAACAAATAGCAAATATGGTTTTGTTAACAAATATTACGATGACGGATGTTATACCGCGGATCATTTGTACATAGTTGGTGATGCCTTTGTAAGTGGTCACGATTATGATTATGTAACACTGAAGTATTCGCCTTCTGGCGCATGTACTGACAGATTAGGCGGAAGGTTAAAAAATAATGTTGAAGAAATATCTGGCACACTACATCCCAATCCATTCAGTTCTTCAACAGAATTAAATATATCAGGTGGAGTGCAACTAACCAATGCCGAGTTAACAGTATATGATATGACCGGAAGAATTGTAATAAGTAAGCAGCATATTTCATCTAATATTATTACGATCGAAAAAGGTTCAACTCCAAATGGGCTTTATTTTTATAAGCTCGTCGAAAATGGTGACCTTCTTTATAGCGGAAAATTCATAATTTCTGAGCAATAACAAATGTAAGAACGGGAGAGTATGTATATTTATGCTCCTCGGTTCTTATTATTATTTTATTTCATGAAAAAAACATCTTTTCTTTTTTTGTTTCTTTTCAGCTTTTCACCTTCTGCTTTTTATTCGCAAGCGCCGGGATGGTTATGGGCAAAATCAGCAGGAGGCGTTAAGTCGGAAAAAGCGTATGCAGTACATACTGATCTTTCAGGAAATATTTATGCCGGAGGTTACTTTTTCAGTGATTCTATAACATTTGGAACAAAAACATTTTATAGTATGGGTGCTGCGGCTTTCCTTGTGAAGTATGATCCGTCAGGCAATGTTATTTGGGCAAAAGCTTCGCAGCACACAGGTACTATCTACGGAATTACTTCTGATAAGGCGGGAAATATATATATTGCGGGAGGTTTTTTGGGGTACATTATATTTGATGGGCATTATCTTTCAAATTCATTTCCTAACAGTTCAACATTCGACATTTTTTTGGTTAAATATGACTCTTCCGGAAATTTTCTTTGGGCTAAAAACCCAAAAGGAACGAGTGATGCTGATGACGTTGCCCAGTCCGTCGCTGTCGATTCCACAGGGAATGTTTACATAGGAGGTTATTTTGGAAGTAAGGTTCTGGTTTTTGACACAGACACTTTGCATGATACCAATCCGAGCAGTTTTCAACCTTCATCAGATATGTTTGTGGCAAAATATAATTCGTCTGGTAATGCGCTGTGGGTAAGGAATGGCATTTGCGGAGATGATGATATGGCATATGGCGTTTCAACTGACGGCTTTGGAAATGTATATTCAGTAGGCGTTTTTAATACAACTCAGATTGTGTTTGGTAGAGATACACTGATAAATACTGGTTCCACGGATTTGTTTATTGTAAAATTTGATTCGTTGGGCAAAGAAAAGTGGGCGCATACAACAGGGGGAAGTCCAGGGACTCAATCTTATGCCTATTCAGTGACCACGGATGCAAATAATAGTATTTTTATTGCGGGCGAATTCGGTTCTTTCCCAATATTAACACTTGGTACTTATACGTTAAGTAGTGCAACCGGCTTCATTTTAATTGCAAAGTACGATACGTCGGGTAATATACTTTGGGCGAAAAATGCGGGCTCAAACAGCAATAAGGGAGAGAGTGCTTATTCGGTATGCGCCGATATGTTAGGAAACGTATATTTAACAGGCTCCTTTCAAAGTCCTTCCATTACTTTTGGTTCTTGTACCGTAAATAACAACAGCGTTCCGGACAGTATTGATGTTTTTGTGCTTAAGTATGATGGGGCCGGTAATCCGCTTTGGATACAAAGTGCTGGTGGTATTGGTTATGATAGGGCTAACGCTATTTCCGTTGATCCTAACGGCATCGTATATATTGCGGGATGTTATACAAGCACTTCAATAAGTTTTGGTCCTTCCACCTTTTCCAATACAGCCTATAATTATATGGATGTCTTCATAGCAAAATTGGATAATATAGCCGATGTTCGTGAGATTTTAAATACGAATAACCTAACCATTTATCCCAATCCGTCAAGCGGGATAATAAATTTTGAAACAACAGAAATGCCGAAAGCTGTAACCATTTACAATTCTCTTGGCGAACTGGTTTATGAAATCAAAAAACCCTTAATGACCGAGCAAATAGATATAAGTGGTCAAAGACCGGGGGTTTACTTTTGCAAAATAAAATTACAAAGCGGTGAAAGAGTTTTTAAGATTATAAAAACGGATTGACAGACTCATTTTAATTTCCAAATAGTTTGGTTTTTTACTGTAATCCTGTCATAAAACCGGATAGTGTTTTTGTCAATAGGGATTAAATGTAAATTGCAATGTTCTAAAGGAATTTCTTTTGTTTCAATACCCGTATTTTTAATATTTTCTAAAAAAGAATAGTCAGAATAAAACCCCGTATACAGAGCGGATATTTTTTTCGAGCAGTTCCATACTTGACATTTAAAAGTATCTTTATTTTTGGTGACATATTTAGTAAGGTAACTTGAAATCCCCTTTATATTATTTGAAACAAGTCCTTTCACATCAAGAGAAGAAGAAGCTTTAAAATTTTCATCCCTTGGCAAGACCCCGTTTTTATTTTGTAAATCAATCCAGTAGTTCCAGTACTTTTTTATATCCCAATATTTATTCGTGATAAGATGAAAATGTATATTGTCGGTAAACACCGTATTTTTAGTTTGTCTTTCGGCTACCCATAAGTATTGAAAATCTTTACTCCGTTTTTTTACATTATCTAAAAATTTGCGAAGTATAATAACTGCTTTTTCATCTTCTACTTTATTTACGAAAGTGAGTGTAAGGAGAGTTAAGCGTTTACAAAGTCGGGATAAAGAAAAAAGCTTTTGCCTTATCTTAGATTTAGTCCTGCCAGACATAGACCTGTCTTTCTTTTCCTTTTCAACAGGGGGGCTCTCAGAATCTTCAACGGGCTTTGGTTTAAGTTCCTTTTTGGGAGATTTCTTTCTGCCTAAAGAAGAGCCGGTAAATGTATTAAAACGGGAAGATTTAAAGACCCGTTCGCTAAAAACCGCCGTTGTGCCGTATGTATTTTTTAAAATCATAAAATCTGAATCGTTGCAGTATTATAAATACCATTAAAGGTTATTGAAGGTATTTTTAAAGGTTAAAAAAAAGGTATTCAGGAACGACTGCTCCCTTAATGAATCTTGTTAAGTATTCTCTTGTACGTCGGTTATACACATTCATGTATTCCCAATCAGGATGTTTTTCATCAAGGAACTTGGCGAAGCCGTCAAGCTTATGCACGAACCCCCATTTCTTAGGTTTGTCATTAGGAAAAAAAACGATAACCGAGTAATCATTTTTATGCGCCATGATTACCTCCTCTCTGAAACTTGGTAAAATTTCTTTCGGTCAACGCCAGTAAAACTTCGCACTCTTTAAACAAAATTCTATTCCCGATTCGATAAGATTTAAGTAGCCCGTCTTTAGTCCATTCATGTAAAGTGGGCAAGGAAATTTTTAAAAGTTTAGCGAGTTCTTTTCGGGAAAGAAATTTGCACTCTTTATCTTCTGTTAATTTCTGAGCGACTTCTTTAAAGCTGTGCAGTTCTTTGAACGTTTCAACAATGAGTTGCCTCAGTTCCTCTATTGTTATGCTTTCTAAAATGATTTGTTTCATTTGCCTTATTTTTATTTTGTTTAATAAGGCAAAGATGGCTAAGCAGAGGGTGGGGGTAGGTAAAAGGGGTAACCCCTATTTTTTATCTTTCTTTTTTTCGAGTGCTTTTAAAATTTTATCATACTCTTTTTCAGCAACTTCGTTTAAATCATTTAAGCCACTTGTTTTGAATAAATCGGACAGAAATTTATAATTAGTAAGGTTTTTGGCGCGATTAATATTTGAAACAAAAGATTCGGTATTATCAAGGTCAGCATCTAATAGAACGGAAAGCAGTTTAGCTTTTTTATTTGTTGACGTTTCAAGTTTCGTTATTTTATCTAAAATACCCAAGTGATGAAAAATCAACATTTGCTGAGATAAATTAGCAGGACTTCTTGAAGATTTAAAAACTTTCTTTTCTATTTTTTCTATTCTGTCATCAATGTCTGCGATTGCTTCCCTTAATGCATGTTCATCTAATTTTCTTCTAAACATGTTTGGCGCTTCTAAATTATATTTCATATAGCGTTATTCTAATTGTTATTTAAAAAATGGATGGCTGATTAGTTTATTTGCATTATCCGCTTGACTGATTTTAATATACTTTAAAAATGATTTTTCTGTTTTATGTCCGGTAATCTTCATAATGGAGATAGTAGGAATATCTTTTAAGTATGCATTAGTAGCAAAAGAGCGCCGTGCCGTATGTACACTGATTAACTCATACTTTTTGTAAGGTTTAGTTTCTACTTTTCCTCCCTGAGTAGACGATATTAAAACCGTTTCTTCTATTCCGGCTGCTTTACCCAAGTCTTTTAAACTTTCGTTCATTTTTTGATTATTTATTTTGTATTGGGGTATACCGCCATGCTTTTTAATTATTTCACGAATATACTTATGCAATGGTATAATAACAATTTCGCCCGTCTTTTCTGTTTTTATACGCAGCTTTGTTCCCCGGTCTATCAAATTTTCATTATTGATAGTAAACAAATCCGAAAATCGTAAACCTGTATAGCAACCGATAATAAACATATCCCGCACCCTGTCAAGGCTCTTATTTTTCACTAAGCTTTTATTGTAAAGCTTACTTAGTTCCTTTTCCGTTAAATAAATGTTCTCGGCTTCTTCTTCTGTTTTTTTAAACCGCCTGTTTTTAAATTCTGTATTGGTGGTTAACTTCTTGTCAACAGCTTCATTCATAAACACCTTGATGTTTTTAATAAAACTTCCGATGGTATTTGGTGAATAATTCTTGCCAAGGCAGTATTTCATAAAGTCCTCGTAAAAATCCAAATCTATATTATCAAAAGTCATTTCCCGTTTAAACTGCGGTTTAAACTTTTCTAATTGATTTAATGTCTGCTGATAGGAAGCGATTGTATTAGGGCGTTTAATGGAATCCTTAATCAAGTCCTTAATGAAATTTATAAAATTGTTCTGTTTGGCTAATTGTCCAACCAGTAAGCTGCGGTTCAGTTCTTTTCTTAACCTGTCTGTTGTGGGAACAATACTGTCTGTAAGCAATTTTCTATACCCATCGAATACTTTATCTTCAATCTTCTTTAAAAGGGCGTTAAACTCTCCGTATTGTTTAAATTGCCTTGTTTCCCGTACCCGTTGATTGCTAAAATTCCAAAACTTGGGCAATATCTGCTGTTTAGTTGAGTATTTTAACTTTTGACCCTGATACCTGAACAACAAATAGATTAATGTTTTATCTTTGCTGTTAGGTTCTTTTAGAACAAATGTTGCGCTTGCCATATTTCCCTTTTGTTTGAATTAAAAACAAATATAAGTCTAATAAATTAAATCAGGGGACGAATTCGGGGACGGATTTATTTAATTTAACTTGTTTTTCCTTAACTTACTTTTACCTCCAAAATCATTGGAAACACCAGTATTTACAGGTTATTCAAGCAAAATTAAGCAAAACTAAAAAAGATTAATTTAATACGCGTTAGGGATTGAGCGGCCTGTTTAAGCTCTTTTGGGCTGCTCTGTATTTGCAGGCCAAAAAGCGAGTAGCGAAAGCCCGGCCCTTGAAGCGGGTGCGGGCAGAATTATCTATGGTTTGGCGATTTTCCTTCGCGACGTTTCAAGGGAACGCCCAAATAACAACCACTAAAAATTTTGTCTATCCCCAATGAAATCGTATATTTGCCCTCTAATGCCGCGGCGGAAAATATTTAGCTAAAAAAGAAAATTAGTCCAGCGCTGTATTATACCTTGGTTTTTTAAATTAAGGAATGGTATAACAAAAACCCACGTTGTAAGTGGGGGATAAAAAATATGATTAAAGTAACATTACCCGATGGTTCTATTCGCGAATATCAAAAAGGAACCACTTCTCTGCAGGTTGCACAAAGCATCAGTGAGGGATTAGCAAGAAACGTATTAGCCGCCAAAGTTGATGGCGAAGTTTGGGACGCAACCCGCGCCCTTAATAATGATTGCAGTGTAATGCTGCTAACGTGGAACGACACCGACGGTAAACAAACCATGTGGCACAGCTCGGCACACTTAATGGCCGAAGCGCTGGAAGCATTATACCCCGGCGTAAAACTTGGTATCGGCCCGCCGATAGAAAACGGTTTTTATTACGACATTGATTTAGGAGATAAAACTTTATCGCCCGATGAGCTTCCGAAAATTGAATCGAAAATGATGGAACTCGCCGCTAAAAAAAGTGAGTTCATTCGCAAAGATGTTAATAAAGCAGATGCTGTAAAATATTTTACAGAGAAAGGCGATCAGTATAAATTAGAATTGATTGACGGTTTAGCCGACGGCTCAATTACTTTTTACACACAAGGAAATTTTACCGATTTATGCCGCGGGCCGCATATACCCAACACGGGTTTTATCAAAGCCATAAAGCTGATGAACATTGCCGGCGCTTACTGGCGCGGCGACGAAAAAAATAAAATGCTTACCCGTTTATACGGAATTACTTTTCCGAAAGACAAGGAGCTGAAAGAATATTTAGTGATGCTGGAGGAAGCGAAAAAACGCGACCACCGCAAACTCGGAAAAGAATTAGGTTTATTTCATTTCTCTGAAAAAGTAGGAATGGGCCTGCCCTTATGGTTACCGAAAGGTGCCGCTTTGCGCGAGCGATTAATTCAATTTATGCAACGCGCGCAAATTAAATCGGGTTATTTACCGGTCGTTACTCCGCACATTGCTTTAAAAGATTTATACGTTTGCTCAGGCCACTACGAAAAATACGGGGCCGATTCTTTTCAACCGATAAAAACTCCACGCGAAGGCGAGCAATTCTTTTTGAAACCTATGAATTGTCCGCACCATTGCGAAATCTATAAAGCGTCTCCCAAATCATACAAAGAATTACCGGTGCGTTACGCCGAGTTCGGAACCGTTTATCGTTACGAACAAGCTGGCGAATTGCATGGTTTAACACGCGTGCGCGGATTCACACAAGACGACGCGCATTTGTTTTGCAGACCCGACCAGGTTATGGAGGAGTTTTGTAAAGTAATTGATCTGGTGTTGCAGGTTTTCAGCGCGCTTGATTTTAAAGAATATATTGCACAGGTTTCTTTGCGTGATAAAGAGGATCGCAGTAAATATATCGGCAGCGAAGAAAACTGGCAATTAGCCGAACAAGCTATTATTGATGCAGCAAAGTTAAAAGGGCTACCTACTGTAGTTGAATACGGTGAAGCAGCTTTCTATGGCCCTAAGCTGGATTTTATGGTGAAGGATGCTTTAGGAAGGAAATGGCAATTAGGAACTATTCAGGTAGATTACAATTTGCCCGAGCGTTTTGAATTAGAATACACGGGTAGCGATAACCAAAAGCATCGCCCTGTAATGATTCACCGTGCGCCTTTTGGTTCATTAGAACGTTTTATTGCCGTGTTAATTGAACATTGTGCCGGGAATTTTCCATTATGGCTTACCACAGATCAAGTGGCCGTGTTACCAATAAGTGAACGTTTTAACGATTATGCCGCAGAGGTTTTGCATTTGCTGAATAATTACGATATTCGTGGCTACGTTGACGACCGGGACGAGAAAGTGGGAAGAAAGATTCGCGACAACGAGATGAAAAAAGTTCCTTACATGCTTGTGGTTGGTGAAAAAGAAGTAGCCGATAAAAAAGTGGCGGTGCGTAAACACAGCGAAGGTGATGTGGGAGTTATGAACGTGGAAGAATTTGCAGCGATTATTAAAGAACAGATAGAAAAAGATTTCGCCAAAGGCGTACCTTCGACATAAGAAACAGGACATAAAAGAGAAAGCAATAAAAAGTGAATAGTAATTAGTGTTGAGTGCCTGGTTTTATCCGGGCAAACTAATCACTAAACTCTCAGCACTGATAACTAAAATAAGTATAAACTAAAACTAAGAACTATCGCAACACCATTTAAACCAAAACCCGGAGGATCGGGGGGCGCAAAGCCAAACTTTTACGGAAAACCAAGGCCTGGCGGCGGATTTAACCGAGGCGGATACCGTGGTCCTCAGAAAAAAGAAGATGCGCACCGCATCAACGAAAAAATTACAGCTCAAACAGTACGTGTAGTAGGAGATGGCTTTGAACAGGGTGTTTACCCCATTGCAAAAGCACTTGAAATTGCGCGTGAACAAGGACTCGATTTAGTGGAGATTGCTCCGCAGATTGACCCGCCTGTTTGTAAGGTAATTGATTATAAAAAGTTTCTTTACGAACTTAAGAAGAAACAGAAAGAAACAAAAGCCAAGGCAAGCAAGGTTATTGTAAAAGAGATTCGTTTCGGGCCGCATACCGACGAGCACGATTATAATTTTAAGAAAAATCACGCCATGAACTTTTTAAAAGACGGCGCCAAAGTAAAAGCCTTTGTGTTTTTCCGCGGCCGGGAGATTGCTTTTAAAGAACAGGGCGAGATTTTATTGCTTCGTTTTGCCAATGAACTGGAGGAATGGGGCAAAGCAGAACAATTACCTCAACTGGATGGCAAGCGTATGATTATGATTATCGCGCCTAAGAAAAAGTAATGACCCTATCCACCCTTCGGGCATCTTCTCTAATAGAGAAGGAAATACAGAATATAAAAGCCTCGTTATTAGCGAGGCTTTTGCATTTTATTTATTTCTGTTTCTATTCCCGCTAAACCATTTTTTCTTTCCACCACCTTTTGTGGTCGGTTTACTTGAATTATGTCTGTTAGAACCCTTATCCTGATGAGCTTTTGGCCTCTGATGATTGCCTGAATCCATATTGGGAGTTTGGCTCATGGGATATGGATTTTCCTCAATAACAGGGACCGGCTTTGCGATTAGCTTGTTGATGTCTTTTAAATACGCGGCTTCTTCGCCATCGCAAAAAGAAATTGCAACGCCACTTAAACCGGCACGGCCCGTACGTCCGATACGATGCACATAAGTTTCAGGTACATTCGGTAAATCGTAATTTATTACATGTGAAAGTTCATCTACGTCGATACCGCGGGCGGCAATATCGGTAGCAACCAATACGCGTGTTTTTTTAGATTTAAAATTGCTCAATGCCCGTTGGCGATTGTTTTGTGATTTATTACCATGTATAGCTTCAGCATGTGTACCCGACTTTATAAGTTCTTTCACCACTTTATCGGCGCCGTGTTTGGTACGCGTAAACACCAATGCGGAAACAATACTTTTGTCTTGAAGTAAATGAATTAGTAAATTTTTCTTTTGCCCTTTATCTACAAAATAAACACCTTGTTTAATTTTTTCAACCGTAGAAGAAACAGGAGTTACTTCAACTTTAACAGGATTTACCAGAATGGTGTTTGACAGTTTTTGTATTTCGGGTGGCATGGTGGCTGAAAAAAATAAAGTTTGTTTTTTAGCCGGTAATTTTTGAATTACTTTTTTTACATCATTTATGAAACCCATGTCGAGCATACGGTCGGCTTCATCAAGCACAAAAAGTTTTACCTGTTGTAAATTAATAAAGCCCTGGTTCATCAGGTCAAGTAAACGGCCGGGTGTAGCAATTAAAATATCAACGCCATTGCGTAAAGCATTTGTTTGCGAACCTTGCGGTACTCCGCCAAAAATAACGAGATGTTTAAGTCCAACGTGTTTTCCATACGCAGCAAAGCTTTCGCTGATTTGTATTGCAAGCTCGCGGGTGGGTGTTAATACAAGCGCTTTAATGGGCCTGCGTCCGTTATGCGGTTGTTGTTCGGCGTGTAATATTTGTAAGATGGGTATAGCAAAGGCGGCGGTTTTTCCGGTGCCTGTTTGTGCGCAACCTAATAAATCTTTTCTTTGAAGAACGATAGGAATGGATTGTGCCTGGATTGGTGTGGGCTTTGTATAGCCCTCTGCTTTCAGAGCGCGTAAAATCGGCTCTATAAGCAATAAGTTTTCGAATGACATTTTTTAAATTATAATGATTAATTGTGTTTTTATGAATCTGCTGAGGAGAAGGAAGAAGGCAAATCCTGAGGTATTCTTAGGCAAAGGTACGCATTATTTATTAAACGGTGTTTTTAGTCCCTTATGCACTTTTATTTACCAATGAAAATTGATTGTTATTATTTGAGTTGCTGCATCTCAAACAACTTGTGATAAGCGCCTTTTTGTTCGAGCAATTGCTTGTGTGGGCCACGTTCTATGATTTGCCCTTTGTCCAAAACAACAATTTCATCTGCGTTTACAATGGTAGTTAACCGATGAGCGATAACGACGGTAGTCCGGTTCAACATTAATTTTTGCAAAGCATCCTGCACCATACGTTCGTTCTCGCTGTCGAGTGCAGAAGTTGCTTCATCGAGAATAAGTACCGGCGGGTTTTTTAAAACCGCGCGCGCAATACTTATACGCTGTCTTTGCCCACCGCTAAGTTTTGCTCCACGGTCGCCAATGTTTGTTTGATAACCCTCAGGCATAGCGATAATAAAATCGTGCGCATTGGCAATTTTTGCGGCTTCCATTACCTGCTGTTCCGAAATATTTTCCAAACCAAAAGCGATATTGTTAAACACAGTGTCATTAAATAAGACCGGCTCCTGCGAAACCATGCCTAACATATTGCGCAAACTTTTAAGCGAAGTGTTTTTAATATTGAGGTTGTCAAATAAAATTTCTCCGGCATCGGCATCGTAAAACCGCGCTATCATATCACACATGGTTGTTTTTCCTGAACCTGATTGTCCGACAAGCGCCACTGTTTTTCCTTTTGGAATTATAAGATTAATATCCTTAAGCACATAACCGGCATCTCCTTTGGTATAAGCAAAAGAAACATTTTTAAATTCAATTTGATTAAGCAGGGTTTTTATTTCAGTTGGGTTAACAGGCTCCTTAATATCTGTTTCAGCATGTAAAATTTTATTTACACGCTCCTCGCTGGCAATTCCCTTTTGAATGTTGTTGTACGCGAGGGTTATTTGTTTTACAGGCGGAATAATTTGCGAAGCCACCACTATGTACATGATAAAGGATGAAGGAGAAAGGCTTGTGTCACCACTCAATGCCATTTTACCTCCTATAAACATGATGAGCATTAAAATGGCTGTTACGATTACTTCGCTCATCGGAGAGGATAAATCTGTTTTGCGGTAAATACGGATTGAAATTTTTGTGAAATCCTGGTTTGTCTTTTTGAATTTATCAGATACGAATTTTTCACCGGTAAAAGCTTTAATTACTTTTAAGCCTCCCAGTGTTTCTTCCATAATAGAAAACAATTGTCCGAGAACCTGTTTACCCTTTGTAGCACTACGTTTTAAACTTTTTCCGATAAGTGCAACTAAGAGGCCGGCAACGGGCAACAATAGCAAAACATACAGCGTCAGGTACGGGCTAATCATTATCAATGCTCCCAAAGAAAGTGCGATTAATAACGGTTCCCTGAATACCAACTCAAGCGATTGCATAATGCTCCATTCTATTTCGCTTACATCGGAAGTAATGCGCGACATAATATCTCCCTTTTTTTCATTACTGAAATACGACAAAGGCAAGTGTAATACTTTTTCTAAAAGCCTGTTTCGTAAATCACGCACCACACCATTACGGATAGGAGCAAGTGCAAACATGGCCATATAACGAAAAAAGTTTTTCAACAACGTAAGGCCGAATACACCACAGCAAATAAAAAGTAAAGCAGTTATTTTTCCCTGTGAAGCAATCATGCCCGACAAATAATACATAAAACTGTCGTTAAGCCATTTCGCCGAAACTTCAAAAACAGGTTTTCCTTTTTGTAAAATAGTTTGATAAACGGAAGGGTCTGTAAACAATAAATCCAAAAAAGGTTTTACAAGTACAAGTGAGAAAAGAGAGAATACGGAAAAGAAAATATTACACGCGATATTCACCCATGCGTAACTCCAGTATCCTCTTATATATTTAAAAACTGAAAATAGTTTCATTTTATTTTCTAATAGTCTCTGTAAAAATTATACATTGATGTTTTAATGCCAAGGTAAACATAAGGGGATTGATTCAGGTATCCGAGATCACTTTTTTCATAACGCTGAATATAACCTGCCTCTAAACGCAAATTAAGCCCCGGTATTATAAAATAGGTAAACTTTATTTCGCCCTGTGCAAAGTGAGTTTTATTCCCCTGCAATATGTTATTTCCATAGTCTTTGCCGCGAAGTGTATAACTTAGAAATATATTTTGTCCTACACTGAAAGCGGAACCTGCCGTGTCTTTACCAATAGTTGCAATAATTCCTTTAAAATCCAATTGCCAACGCTTGTGTTTATAGGTGATTATTCCTAACCCTTCCGAAAAATTAGCCCCGAAGGGATGTGCCAGAGGCTGATTATAATGCGCATAATTTTGTTGCGGGCTACCATGCGAATATGTAAATGGGCGTACATAGTTATATTCTGCCTGGAAGGAAAGATTTTTTATTCCGAATAAATCAATACACTTTGCTCCAATCTGAAACCCCTGCTTATTGGCCCACCATCTGGTAAATTTTCTTATTTCCACCAGATTAAATTCATCTATTACCACCTGTCCGTAAATTTTATAACGCTGCAAAAACTTATAAGAGGCGTTTAAACCCATCAGAGCATTGTCGCCTGAGCCCAAAGAATACTCAATGGGTCGATAAAAAATGACAGGGTTCAAATAATTCGGGTCAAAACCGCGATGGCGGTTGGTGTCATTTCCCTGCCATACTTCTGTTTCAAAAAAACTGATATTAAATTCGGGAGTAGCATTAAAGCTTAAATAATGCGCTGTAGTGTATTTGTTTCTGAAATTATTTTGTATCCCGTCCGTTTGATAAATGTCTTTTAGTGCCGAGTACCAAACACTGTATTGCAGTTTCCAGACATTTATTGTAGTCTTAAAATACGGATAGTTATTTGTCACATCCGACAGCAATAAAGAACGATAACCATCGCCTATAAACATTTTGTCTTTCCCCAATTGAAAATTTAAAATACGAATGGGAGAATAAGAGAGATGCCCTGTAAAATTTGTAAAGTTGTATTTGCCGTTATTGCCATATGCTCTACCCAGGCCGGGAATGATTTTATATTGAGAAACGACCGTATCCGTGAAATTTGGATAAGAAACCTGTCCGCCAATAAAAGTAAAATCCGCCGAGAAATCATCGTTAATATCCAAACGAGAATACATCCCGCCGGAAGTTTCACTCACAAATTTATTTTTTAAAACATCGAACCCGGCCTGCATATCAACTTGTGGCAAAAACTGCGCGGCAAAGCGGTTGCGGTATTGGGGCTTGGAGCGAATATCATTAAACAAAAAATAATTTTTTATCTTATAGTTATATACATGAAAAGCAGTGTCGTTAGCTTCGCGTATAGAAAACTGCACATACGGTTTCATAGAGGAGTGGAATCTTTCATTCGGATATTTAATATAAAACGCGTCAATAGAATTATTGAGATCGGTATTTAAATAACCCACCTGAGCATCGCTCTGGGAAAAACAAACGCCGCGCATCAGGTAAAAAATGAATATATAAACTCTATTCTTCAGAAGGCGCAGGTTTTGTTTTATTTTTTGATTTGTAGACAAGTTGTAATACCCCCGTACAGAGCAAAGCAAATGCAACAACAGTTACCAAAGCAATGCTTGGATTAAATTTGAAGCACAGAACTGACATGCCAATAACCAGTAAATTAAAAAGGTAAATTATAATTACAGTTGCACGGTGGTTCAGGCCACAGTCAATAAGGCGGTGATGTAAGTGATTCCGGTCGGCCGAAAAAGGAGAAACGCCGGTTGAGGCGCGCACCGTAAAAACACGAAGCGTATCCGCTAAGGGATAAACGAGCGTCGCAATTACAAAAACCGGTTTTGATAAATACAATTGCAAATCCTGCAATTTATCAATAGGGTACTCGATTAATTTTATAGCCAGCACACAAGCAACAAGTCCGATGGTTAAAGAACCTGAGTCACCCATAAATATTTTGGCCGGACTGAAATTGAAAACCAAAAAGCCTAATAATGAGCCTCCGAGTGCATATGCTAATGAGGCAAGGATTACATCACCGGCAAGAATAAACCAGGTACCGAAAACCATTGTAACAATGAAACCAACCCCTGCCGCAAGTCCGTCTACACCATCAATCAGGTTAAATGCGTTAATTACCACGATAAATGTAAAGAGCGATAAAAACACGCTGGCCCAATAGGGAATTTCGTTTACTTCAAAAATTCCGTGCAGGCCGGTTACCCGAATGTTTCCTACCAATACTAAAATTAATGCTGCCAATACCTGGGAGATTAATTTTTTAATGGGTGCGGTTCCGATAATATCATCTTTAATTCCTACGAAGAAAAGCATTAATAAAGTGGCGACAACCAATTTAAATTCGCGGATATATTGATAAACCTGTGATAATTCAAACATGTTCCGGATTTTGGTAAAATCCAATTCAAACCAAAGGCTATACGAAAAAAGTGTAGCGGCAAAAATAATAATACCGCCAATAGTAGGCACTACCCGCGTGTGGATCTTCCTGTCACCGGGCTCATCAAACAGGCGTTTTAAAATAGCAACTTTAATTAAAGGCGGAGTTGCGTACAGCACTACTAAAAATGCCGTTACAAAAACCAGTCCCAATACTAATGCGTTCATGTTTTTTTATTTAAAAATCGTGATAAATATTATACAATGAGGTTTTAAAAGCTATATAAATAAGTTGCGTTACGTTCGGCTTTAAGCCTGTAACTGCATAATCATAAGTACGTAGTGTGGTACCGATGGCGAGATTCATATTATAACTTGGATTTAAAAGGTAACCTATTTTGCCATCGAAGTTGGTGATGGTTTTTTTAGAAGAGTTATCCGAAAAATAATTTTCTTTAAGCTGGATAAATACTCTTTTATAATAATAACTCACCATTCCTACAAACTCATTGGGTAACCAAGCCGGCGTGGTAAGAAGTTGGTTATAATGCGAGTAATCCTGTGCAGAATATTTTGACGAAGTATAACATTGCCCGTTCACTATATTTACCTCTGCCTGCAAATAAAGATTCCTCACTCCCAATACATCAAAATATTTTATACCGTTTTGCATAGCCCAATTAGTTTTGTTTACGGTAACAGAAGGGTTGGAATTATCCGGATAGGTTCCGTCGTAAACCGATTGGTTATAAAAAACAAATTTCTTAAACGGCCTTAGTTCAAAACCACCACCCACAATAATGTGATTTGCATTATTAAACCCGAATTTAGCGAGATTGGTAAACATAACCGGGTTTGCATACAAAGGGTCGAGGTGCATTACGTTGTTACTGTCAGTGGCTTTCCAGATTGTTCCCTGGAACAAATACACATCCAAATATTTGCAAGTATGCCAACTGATATGTTGAAAGGTGGCTGCTTTCTTCTGAAAAATAGGCTCAATGCCGGGTGGAGTTTTCGCGCCACCGTCTGTAAGATTCATCAACAAGGCGTAAGTTTGGGAAAATTGAATTTTATTTTTATAAAAACTTGCGATAAATTGTACATACGGATAATTAAAAGAGTTATCGCTTAATAGCAAAGAGCGATACCCGTTTCCGATTTTTTGTTTACCGTGACCTAAACGCACAGTTAGATTTTTCCCGGCCCTAAAATTTAAAATTCCCCAGGCAGATGCATAATCAAACCCGGCCATTTTAAATTTTTTCCAACGACCCTGGCCGGGCATAACCCCTGTTCCGTACGAATAGTTATATATATAGGCCGGCCCTACTGTTTGATTTTCTATAAAGGCCGATTCAAACGTCAGGTTTTTTCCAAGTTCGCCTTTCAGCCAGAACCCTCTTGTATTAGTTGTAACGCTATTCGAAGAAGTATCCGCCATATCCTTTCCGTAAACAAAATTCATGATAGGATTAATATTCAAATTAAACTTTCTGTTATACCCGGATGATTTATCAATGTGGCGCAATTGAATTAAACTTTCATAAAACATTTTATCAAAAAAGGGGTCTATATCGGGCTTAGCCTTTTTTAATATGTCGGGCAGAATTTCTTTATAAATAAACGGTTGCAGCGAAGTATGCATAATAACGTCTGTATCAGCAAGGATTGTTTTTTGCCTTTGCACATCAAAAAAATAATCGCCCGGAAAAAGAAGTGATTGTTGTGCCTGAAGAGAATTAAAATTCAGGATACAGGAAGCAAATAAAGGAATAAATCGTTTAATATGTTTTAAAAAAAAAATCATTTTTAAACGGCCCGGATATGTTTTTGCGATTTAAACTCTTCATAAACTTCTTTAATTCCCTGCTCTAAATTAATTCTGTGAGTCCAGCCCAAACTGTGTAAAAACGAAACATCCATTAGTTTGCGCGGTGTACCATCGGGTTTGGTTGTATCAAAAACTATTTCACCTTTAAAGCCAACTACTCCGGCAATTAAATGAGCAAGTTCTTTAATGCTGATGTCGTTTCCCACACCGATGTTTACAAATTTTTCTCCGGTATAATTATTCATGAGATAAACGCAGGCATCTGCCATATCATCGGCATGCATAAATTCCCGGCGCGGCAAGCCTGTACCCCAAACTGTAACTGTTGCCAATTTATTTTCTTTTGCATCATGAAACTTACGTAACAAAGCCGGCAACACGTGCGAATTATTTAAATCGTAATTATCATTGGGTCCGTACAAATTGGTAGGCATTACTGAAATAAAATCACAACCATATTGCAAATGGTACGACTCACACATTTTTATTCCGGCAATTTTTGCAATGGCATACGGCTCGTTTGTGTACTCAAGCGCCCCGGTTAAAAGATATTCTTCCCTTAAAGGCTGTGGCGCCAGTTTCGGATATATACAGGAAGAGCCAAGGAACATTAATTTTTTTACTTTGTTTTTATAAGCGGCATGAATAATATTATTCTGCACCATTAAATTTTCATAAATAAAATCCGCACGATAGGTATTGTTGGCATATATCCCTCCTACCTTTGCGGCAGCCAGAAAAACAAATTCAGGTTTTTCTTTTTCAAAAAAACTATCCACGTCTTTCTGAACGCATAAATCAAGCTCAGCTCTCGTTTTATAAATCAAATTGGCAAAACCATGCGCACGTAAATTTTTTTCAAGCGCACTTCCTACCATTCCTCTGTGGCCGGCTATATATATTTTCGAATCTTTATTCATAGTATAAACCCTTATTCAAAAAGGTTCAGCTTACTCGCTCTGGTTAATCACTTTATGCCCGTGCTGCGAAAGAAGTTTATCGCGCTTAAACAGTTCGATATCCGACTGCACCATTTCTTTACAAAGTTGTTGCACAGTATGTGTCGGCTCCCAACCTAATTTTTGTTTGGCTTTGCTGTAGTCACCAATTAATAATTCTACTTCGGCGGGACGGAAATATTTAGGGTCAACCTCTACCAACACATTGCCGGTTTTTTTATCAATTCCTTTTTCGTCCACTTCTTTTCCTTTCCACTCCAGCTCAATACCTACTTCTTTAAACGACATTTCAATAAACGTGCGGACGGATATTTTTTTATTGGTCGCTAAAACAAAATCATCCGGCTCACTGTGTTGCAGTATGCGCCACATTCCTTCTACGTAATCTTTTGCGTGGCCCCAGTCGCGTTCAGAATCCAGGTTTCCTATAAATAATTTTTTCTGCAGGTCAAGACTGATTTTAGCAACGGCACGTGTAATTTTTCTGGTTACAAATGTTTCTCCCCTTAAAGGACTTTCGTGATTAAACAAAATGCCGTTAGCAGCAAACATTCCGTAAGCCTCACGGTAATTTTTGGTAATCCAGAATGCGTATAGTTTAGCTACTCCATAAGGGCTGCGCGGATAAAATGGTGTTGTTTCCTTTTGAGGAACCTCCTGCACTTTACCATAAAGTTCGGATGTAGAAGCCTGGTAGAAGCGGGTTGTTTTTTCTAATTTCAAAATACGAATGGCTTCCAACAAACGCAAAGTCCCTACTGCGTCTGCATTGGCGGTATATTCCGGAGTTTCAAAACTTACTTTTACGTGCGATTGCGCGGCAAGGTTATAAATTTCATCCGGTTTTATTTCACTGATGATGCGAATCAAATTGGTTGAATCAGTTAAATCTCCGTAATGAAGAAAAAATTTTACACCTTTTTCGTGATAATCCTGATACAAATGGTCAATACGATCGGTATTAAACAAAGAACTGCGACGTTTTAATCCGTGTACCACATATCCTTTTTTCAATAAAAGCTCAGCCAAATACGCCCCATCCTGACCCGTAATTCCCGTAATTAATGCAACTTTACCCATAACAAATTAATAACTACAATATTACGAATAATTTTCGGAAGCGTCTCATTGAATAACTCCTCTAAATATGTAAGTTTACACAGTATTTTTTGACCTTTGAAGCCATTTTTCCCAAATAAAAAACAAATTTTTACAACAGCCTTGTTATTAGTGGCTTTTTCATTTGCAAATGGCCAAACTTTAAGGGGAAAAATTGTAGATGCGTTTAACGGGCAATCGTTGCCTTTTGTAAGTATCCTCATTAAAAATTCGCAGACAGGCACGCTTACGGATATTGACGGAAAATTTGAAATTAATATTCCCGCCGGGGATGGTACGCCCGCTTTAGTGATTTCCTATTTAGGATATGAACCAAAAACCATTTTACCGAACGAAATTAAGGAAATAGAAAAAATATTGATTAAATTAAAATCTACGGGCATTCAATTAAACGCGATTACGGTCATCGCCGGCGAGAACCCTGCGCATCGCATTATAAAAACGGCAACAAAAAACAGGGATAAAAATAATCCCGAAAAAATGCATTCGTTTACTTATAACAGTTACAATAAATTTTTTGTTACAGCGGATATGTCGGCAAACATTGACAGTGTTTCTGCTGAAGACACGACTTTAAGCGGCATCGCAAAATTTTTTAAGAAACAACATTTGTTTTTAATCGAATCGATAACTGCAAGGAGGTTTTTACACCCCAACAACAATAAAGAAACTGTAATGGCATCGCGTGTATCGGGTTTTAAAAATTCGCCATTCGCATTAATGGCTACACAAATGCAGTCGTTCAGTTTTTATGATGATTTTATTTCGGTGGTGGACGAAAAATATTTGAATCCTTTAAGTGAAGGAAGTACGAGAAAATATTTTTTTCTGTTGGAAGATACTTTATACCAGAGATCGGATACGGTTTTTGTAATTTCATTCAGGCCAAAAAAAAATAAAAATTTTAATGCGCTTAAAGGCGTTTTATATATCAACACAAACGGATATGCTATACAAAACGTAATTGCCGAACCGGACCGCCCGGACAATTATACATTGAGTATTAAAGTGCAGCAGAAATACGAATTTATGGAAGGGAAACAATGGTTTCCTGTGCAGTTGAACACGGATTGGGTTTGGAAAAATGCAACTGTGAGCAGTAAAAAAGATCCTACAAAAAAAGCAAATATGAAAGCAGTAAGCCGTTCATACATAAAAGATATTGTTTTGAATCCGGAATTGAAAAAAAGACAATTTAATGAAGTAGAGGTTGAAGTAGATAAAAATGCCGACCGGCAGGATGAAACTTTCTGGAATAAATACCGTGTTGATACACTTGATAAACGCGAAAAACGAACTTACTTAAAAATAGACAGTATTGGCAAAGCACAAAACCTGGATAAAAAAGTTTTATTTTTAGAAGCCTTGTTTAATAACAAATTGCCAATGGGCATGTTTGATTTAAATCTGGATAAAATGGTAAGAGCAAATGATTATGAGTTTATCCGTTTAGGGGCCGGAATACATACTAACCAAAAATTCAGTAAAGTATTTACTCTCGGTGGTTATGCGGGCTATGGTTTTGGCGATAAGGCCTGGAAATACGGAGGTGATTTTTCGTTAATGTTATGGCGAAAAAAAGAATTAGGATTTAACGCTTTGTACGAAAAAGATTTGGTAGAATCGGGCGGCACACGTTTTTTTGAAAATGTACGCACTTTGAATTCTTCTGAATTATACCGCGATGCTTACGTTTCTGTTTTTGATAAAATAACCAAATACCAAACTTCGTTCAGTTTCAGGGCGCTGAAATATTTCAGGGCTAATGTTTACGTAAATCATCAACAACGCTTCGGAGATACGCAATTCGGAGTAGCTGCTACCGACGGAACTACGATCTTAAAAGACACATTTAATTTTAATGAGGCGGGCATTCAATTGAAATTTTTGTACAAGGAAAAATTCCTGCAAACATTGCGCAGCAAAATTTCTTTCGGAAGCGATTATCCTGTGCTTTTTGTGAATATTGCAAAAGGTTTTAATCAAACTTATTTTAATCTGCCCGGCGAATTTGATTACTGGAAGGCGGATATAAAATTAGATCTCACTAAAAATTTTAAAACGATTGGTACCATACGAATACAACTTGCTGCCGGCAAAGTTTTTGGCGACCTGCCTTACACTATGCTGTATAACAATAAAGGTTCGTTGTGGGGGAAATTCAATATCTCGTCAAGCAATACGTTTGAAACGATGGCGCTTAACGAATTTGTATCGAGTCAATACGCAGCAGTTTTTATAAATCACAATACTGGTCGTTTTTTAAAATTGCGGAAAAAATTCAACCCCGAATTTGAATTAGTGCACAATATGACTGTTGCAAGCCTCGAACATACCCGTAGCCTTTACAATATTCCCGTAAACAGTTTGGAAAAAGGTTATTTTGAAAGCGGGTTCCGTATTTTAAATTTGTTTAAAAACGGTATTTCAAGTTTTGGCGCGGGAGTTTTCTATCGCTACGGCCCGTACCAAAAACAAAATGCCATTGATAATTTAGCTGTGAAATTGGTGTACGGAATTAAGATTTAATTTCAAACTAAAATTAAAATCTCATTCTTATAAAGCCAGTGCTTAGAGAAATGGTAGGGCCTTTTTGCGTAAAGAAAGTAATCGCATCACGCGAGGCAATACCTGCTTCATACGCACCACCATTACCCACAAAAATAATTCCCATCGGGATTTGAAAAGGATAATTTCCTCCTGTAATAAAACCACCTTGCAACTTCAGCCATTTAACGGGCATAAAATCTCCTCCTAAACCAATGATGGGATTTGTATAACTTCCGGGAATTGTACTGTTGGTAGGAATAATAAAATCAACGCCCACCTCAGCTTTTTTTCCTAACAACATGCTCGCTCCTGCCCTTACCATACCGGGTAATTGTGTTTGATAAGTTTGTTGTCCCGTTACTTTAAACATTCCGTTCGGGCCCAACATGTTTTTTAACTGACTGAATAAATTAAAGTTTTGTACTCCCGATGCCGATAAACTAACCATCAAAGTATCTTTTAACTGGTATACATTTCCTGTCCAGTTTATAGAACCGATATTAATTATTGAAGTGCCTATTTTTAATTTTCCTTTTATAATCATGCTCGCTCCAAAATCAAAACCAAAACCACTACCAACAGATTTAGGAGGAAAACCTGAACCGAGAACCTGATTTGCCTGCGCCTGCGCGGCTCCGTAATTAACACCAAAGGCCGGGCTTAAGGAACTAAAACCCGTTAAATGATCATTTCCATTCGCGTCTTTTTCAGATTTAATATCCAACATTGCCATTCCCTGAATATATTTTATTCCAATGCCTCCATACACCGCAAATACGCTGTCGTTACCTACAATTTTACGTCCGTAAGAAAGATTGTAATCGCGGTACCAGGTTAAGGTCATTCTGCTTCCCTCTAATATTTTTGATAACATCAGCGGGGCGTTACTTGTTCCTTTAATAACCATAGCTGCTGTATCCGGACTTAAGTTAGGATGATTCGTTATAGTTTGTGTTGTTGCCGAAGAGCCTGTTCCAACATTAATTACTAAATGATCGAAAAGACTTGAAGTGTTTCCTAAAAAAATTAAATTTGACGCTTGCGACCCTAATTTGCTATACCACTGGAAATGGTCGTTAATACGAAAAGCAAAACCGCCTGCCAGCCTTGTATTAAGCGCGATACCGAAAGAACCCATATCTGCATTCATAGTAAAACCGCTTTGGGTAAAATTACTTACTGCTTGTATCTTCTGACTGTATGTTAAAGTTGAATTGTTGCCTGTAATTAATCCTACAATGGAATTGCGTAAATTATCTTTTCGCAGCGAGTCCGAATAAACAGAGCCTGTAAACTCCATGAAACCCATGGTTACTTTTTTATCGGGATATTTGGGAAGCCACCCTAAGTTTGAAGGGTTAATGCCCGTTGCCTGGTAATCGGTTGCAAAGGTAGTTGCGCCGCCATGGCCTGTGTTGCAAAACGAACTGAATTCTTGTTGCGAAAAAGCGTTGAAAGATATTGCAGATAAAAAAAGGGCATAGATTTTCTTCATACGGATTTTTTAAGAAAATAAAGTTACGGATTATTTTGTTCTGATAAAAACCTTCATTTTTACTCTGTGAAAGCGATAAAATCGGGATTTCCGAGTTCTTTTTTGTTATAATCAAGACGCATCTTGGTTTTAAAATTTAAAAAGGTTCCTCCCGCATTTTCTACAATGGCTTGTCCTGCCGCAGTGTCCCATTCCATCGTACGCCCGAAACGCGGATACTGATGCGCGCGACCCTCTGCCACCCAACACATTTTTACCGAGCTTCCGCTGTAAACAATATCTGTTTCGCCTTTTTCATATTTCAAATTTTGCAAATGCGCAAAGGTTTCTTTACTTAAATGCGACCGGCTTGCAACAACAGTATACTTATGTGGTTTCTGTGCCGGAAGTTTTTTTGCCTGCGCAATAAATTCTTGTAATGAAAATTCCTCAACTTTATGTTGCGTTAAAATATCATGAGTGATTTTATAAGAACCAATGGAAGGAGCCGCGAAATAAATTTCTTTCAGCACGGGCATGTATACTACTCCCAACAGTGGAAAATTATTTTCTATCAACCCGATATTTACACTGAACTCTCCGTTTTTCTTTACAAACTCTTTAGTGCCGTCAATCGGGTCAACCAACCACATGCGTTTAAAGTTTTTTCGTTCTTCGTAAGACGGAATATTTTCTTCTTCGGATATAACCGGGATTTGAGTTTGTGCTAACTCTTCAACAATTATTTTACTCGCTTTGCTATCGGCTTCGGTAACCGGACTGTCGTCTTCTTTATAATTAACCTTAAAGGGTTTTGCATATACCTGCATGATTTTATCCCCCGCTTTTAACGTGGCTTTAAGGGCAATTTCAAGCAGTTGTTCATTGGTCATTTTACAAACTTAGCTATAAAAACGTTTATACTATAGCTTTGGCACAAACAATAAATCCTATCTTTGCAACTCTTACATGAGCAAGCGTTTAAAAATATCATTAGCGGTTATATTGGGAGTTTTATTTGCCGACCAATTCATAAAAATTTATGTGAAAACACATTTTTACATGGGTGAGGAATATTCTTTTTTTTCCTGGTTTAAAATTCATTTTACCGAAAACGCCGGCATGGCATTTGGCTATGAATTCGGCGGCAGCTGGGGCAAACTTATTTTAAGTTTATTCCGCATAGGCGCGGCGGCATTTGGTGTTTGGTATTTGCGCGATATTATTAAAAAACAAATGCACCCCGGTTATATAGCGGCAATCGGTTTTATTTTTGCAGGCGCTGTCGGAAATATTATTGACAGTATGTTTTACGGATTATGTTTTACCGACAGCGCGATGGGCCCTTCGGTATTTATGCCTGCCGAAGGAGGATATGAAAGTTTTTTGCACGGGCGTGTGGTAGATATGTTTTATTTTCCGATTGCCGAAGGAAGATTTCCGGATTGGGTTCCGTTTTGGGGCAAGGAACATTTTGTTTTTTTCAGACCCGTTTTTAATCTGGCAGATGCTTCAATTACAACAGGCGTAGTATTGATTTTACTTTTTCAGAAAAAGTTTTTTAAAGCGAATGAGTCAGTAGCTGACTCCGTTCCTCAGAAAGAAGTGCCGAATAATGTTGCAAACGACTGAGCTATTTTTTGACGCGTTTGCTCAAACTCTTCTTTCGTGAATTTCATTTTGGGGTTTTTAAAACTTGCTTCGTCTTCGTTATTTACCGGTATCAAGTGTATGTGCGCGTGCGGCACTTCAAATCCCAATACCACAACACTTATACGTTTGCAGGAAATAACTTTTTTAGAAGCAATAGCTACTTGTTTTGAGAAAGACAAAAGCTGATTATAATTTTCATCATCCAAATCAAATAAATCGTCTGTTTCCTTTTTCGGCACAACAAGTGTGTGGCCTTCTTTTAAAGGATTAATATCTAAAAACGCGATGCAATATTTGTTCTCCGCTATTTTGTAGCAGGGAATTTCCCCGGCAATTATTTTAGAAAAAATGCTTGGCATTACTTGGTAATTTCCACAATCTGGAAAGGAATGGTGCCGGCAGGAACGGTAATCTCAACTTTATCTCCTACTTTTTTTCCCATCAGGCCTTTTCCTATAGGAGAATCGACTGAAATTTTTCCTTCCTTTAAATTGGCTTCGCTTTGGGTAACCAGTGTGTATTGAACGGTTTGGCTGTTTTTGAGGTTTTTAACTTTTACTTTGGTGAGTATAGAAACTTTTGAAGTGTCCACCTGCGAGGTATCCACAAGGCGAGCGTTGGATAAAGTATCTTCCAACTTAGCAATACGCGCTTCTAAAAGGCCCTGGGCTTCGCGCGCGGCATCGTATTCCGCATTTTCAGATAAGTCGCCTTTATCACGGGCTTCAGCTATCTGGCGCGTTATATTGGCTCTTTCCTTGGTTTTTAAAAAATGTACCTCGTCCTGTAATTTTTTTAGGCCTTCTTCGGTAAAATAGGATATGGGTTGCGACATATTAGCTGGTTTTTAAAAGAGAAAAAACCCCTGCCTCAGCGGGGGTCTTTCACAAATCAAAGATAAAAAATTAATTAAACTTTTACAAGTTGATGCGGGCACCTATACAGTGCGTTCCGGTAAAAGGATTAGTAAACCTGTATGAGTAATCCAAGCCGAAACTTGATTGTTTATCCTTACCAAAAGGCAACTCTAAAGTTATCCCCATAGTGGGGCCTGTATAGGCGGTTTTACGCGTAGCTTCTTTTGTAATTCCGTTTTCATAAACATAACCCCCACGAATCATTAAGTATTTGCTGTAGCCATACTCAAGTCCCAGAATATACTGGTCGTTAGTAAACGAGTTTGAAGTAAAGTTAGCAGCCACAGTTATACGGTGGTCTTTTTTCAAACCACTTGAATCTTTGGTTAAGTAAAAATCATACGCACCGCCAATATTTACCAAAGAAGGTAATTCGAAAGCCGCCGAACGGTTTTCGAAAGTTGCCGTATAACCGTTAATGGTATTATTGTACTGGCTTCCGTTTAATACGTTGGCTTCAAAAGATAAACCATCTCCGCGGTAGCTCATTTTCGGGCCTACGTTTCTTAAAGATATACCGAAGTGAATCTGGTCGTATTTACCGGTGTGGTATTGAAGCCCCGCATCAATAGCAACGCCTTTTGCCTGCACGTTTGATATTTGCTCCTGTATGATACGGATAGTCGCTCCGCCATAAATATTATCTGAGAACCCTTTTGCGTAAGATAAACCGATGTTAATGAAAGAAGGATTAAATGTTCCTAATCCTCCCTCCGGGTTATCAACTGTAGTAACCGGAATATTTCCGGCGTTAAGTGACATTACGTTTAACCCTATAGCACCTGTTTCGCCAACATGTTGGGTAAAACCAAAATTGTTGATATTAATACCGCTTCCGCCTAACCAACTGGTGCGCGAAAAAACAACTTCTGTTTTTTTAGTGAAGGCAATACCTGCCACGTTTAAAAACATTGATTCCAGGCCACGAGCTTTAGACGTGTTTGCGCCTCCCCATCCGCTTGAACGGGCAAAAGGATTAATAAGCAATTCTTGTGCTCCGGCAGAACCTGCGCGGTCGGGGTTTCCTGCAAAACCGGCAAGAGGCGTAATTAATACACTCGCCAGCAGGGTGCCCGATAATATTTGCTTTAGCTTTATATTCATAGCTTCTGTTTTTCTTTGTTGTTAATATGATTGTAAGTCGTATGGACG
>DATMMV010000080.1:0-2305 GCA_035569635.1 Bacteroidia bacterium
GGGAATACTTGGTAATTTTGGTTTTTTATATTGGACCGGCGCGGGAATTTTCACATTGCTTCTTATTTACCAGCACCGTCTTGTTAAACCGGACGATTTAAGCAAAGTAAATCTGGCATTCGGAACCACAAACGGAATTGCAAGTGTTGTTTTTGCCTGTTTTACTTTATCCGATATTTATTTTTTGCAATGAGTCAGAGTAAATTCACCCTGCGCCATTATGAAAACCTGCACATTCCTCTGTGGTTGTTAAAAGATACATGCTGGATGATGCACTGGAAGTGGATGGGTATATTTATGATTATCCCAACCATTACTGTAGCGCTGATTATCACAATACGCTCGCGCAAACACCGCGAAGTGTGGATTAACTCAGCTATTTGTTTCTGGATTACGGCCAACGCATACTGGATGTGCACCGAGTTTTGGAATCACGAAGAATTTAAATATTTTGCCGCTATACCATTTGGCCTGGGATTTATTTGTACAGCAGGTTTCTATCTTTCTAAAAAACCAAATCCTGATGCGTAGCCTTGCTGTTTTTCTTTCATACCTGCTGCACCCTGTTTTTATGCTTACCTACATTATGTCGTTTTTTATTTTTACCGAAAATTATTTTTCTTATTTCATGACACCGGCAAAAAAAATATTCTTGTTGTCGGCAGTTTTTATTTTTTCCGTAGCGCTTCCTCTGTTAAATGTAGCTTTACTTAAGAAGCTTGGTTATATAAAGAGTTTTAACATGAAAGAATCGGCTGAGCGATTTATGCCTTATGTTTCTTCTATTGTATTGCACGGCGGTTTATTTTACATCATTCACGATTTGGATATTCCTTTTTTCTTCAAATATTTAGTCATTGCATCCGTAGCTGTGCTTGCGGTACTTTTCATCGTAAATATTTTTACAAAAATAAGCGCGCATGTAACTTCTCTGGCCGGATGTTTCGGAATTCTTGTTTTTTATGAATTTATTTCTTTCGCGCCGGTATTACTTCCGCTTTGTGTTTGTTTGTTTTTATGCGGACTTGCGGGTTTTGCACGCTTGTATTTACAGGCGCATACAACTAAACAGGTATATTTAGGTTTTGTAACAGGTTTGGCAAGCAGTGTGCTTTGTTTGATTTTATTATTGTATATAAATTACCATTTTTAAAATGATTCTTGTTACAGGAGCAACAGGTTTATTGGGCGGTCATCTTACCGCTACTTTGCTTTTGCAGGGCAAACAAGTCCGTGCCATGTATCGTAACCGTGAAAAAATTAAACACACTAAGGAAATACTTTCGTTTTATACCAATGAAGTTGAAAAATATTTCGGAAAGATAGAGTGGGTAGAAGCGGATGTAACCGATATTTTTTTACTGGAAGAAGCGATGAACGGTATTGAAGAAGTATATCATTGCGCGGGCCTGGTTTCTTTTCATGAATCGGATGCGAAACTGTTACATAAAATAAACGGTGAAGGGGCCGCAAATGTAATTAACATCGCGTTAGAAAAAAAAGTAAAAAAGTTTTGTCACGTAAGCTCCGTAGCCACCTTACAGGTGCAGGCCAATAAAAAATACATTGATGAATTATCGGTTTGGAAAACTGCTTCGGGTAATTCTTCGTATGCAATAAGTAAATATCGTGGTGAGTTTGAAGCCTGGCGCGGTTTAAGTGAAGGGTTGAATGTGGTTGTGGTGAATCCGTCTTTAATAATGGGCGCAGGTTGCTGGGGACAGAGTAGTGGCGAATTAATTACACGTGCTTACAAGTGGCTTCCATTTTATACTGAAGGTGTTACCGGTTATGTGGATGTGAAAGATGTGGTGAACTGTATGATAAAATTAACAGACGAAAATAAATTCGGCGAACGTTATATTTTAAATGCAGAAAATATTTCTTTTTATGAGGTTATTTCTGAATTGCGGAAAAATTTCAATAAAAAACCCGTACGATTAAAAGCAGGTAAATTTATTATGCACACGGGGCGATATGCCGATGCGGTTGTTTCATTACTCGTTGGAAAAAAAAGAATGATTACAAGCGACATCATTACCTCGGCTTCAGAGCGTAATTATTACGATAATTCAAAAATTTGCCGTGAATTAAATTACATTTTTATGCCTGTAAAAGAGACGTTGGCTTCGGTTTGTAAAACCTACCTTTCTGCGCTGTAAATCAGTAAACTAACTGCTTATTTCTTTTTATTTCAGGGTTATGATAAGTAAAACCCATTTACTATATTTGTTACATAAACCCCTATTCTGCATGAAAAAGATTTTACTTCTCTTGTCCGCTTTTTTTTTCATTAATTCCTTAT
>DATMMV010000081.1:0-19712 GCA_035569635.1 Bacteroidia bacterium
TTTCTTCCTGAATTCTATTAATCACTATTTCGAAATTCTTACAAATCTCCTCCAAAGAAACCTGCTCAATAATATCATTAATGCCGATTTCAATAAATAATTTTTCGGGTTTGAGTTTAACTATTGCATCCGCCCTTTTTACTAATCCTTCTGAAAAATCACCGACAATACCACAATTTAAAATAGTTGGATCATTAAAATAAAAATCCAAATCAAACATCTCGGTAAGGCTGTTGCCTAAAAAAATTACCTTGTACCTGCCGGGCCGGGCATTCTCTATTTCTACCTTCCGCTCATTCCAATGCCGTGAATGAAGTGTTTTGTATACGATCCATTTTTGTTTGGCAGTTTTACACAGGATATAAAACCCGGCTAAAAAGGCCAAAAACACTAACAAAACACTGCTATTTATCAAGATTTTTCTGCACATATTTTATGCCGCTTTCGCCTATAAAAATAGTACTTTTGGGTTCACGTTATGTCATTATTTTCCCGTATAAAGAAACTATCCCTGTCACCCTACTTCCAGCCTGCCCTGCTTGTTATCATTTGTGTAATTGTCACTTTGCAGGCTGTTAGCCAGGACGAAATTGCGAATTTTGTTATTTTTAAAACAGCAAGTCAGCGTCTTTTGGCACACCAAAACCTGTATGATTACATAAGTTACGGAGATATATATGACCGGTATTTTTACGCACCTGTTTTCAGCCTCCTATTCATACCCTTTAAATTGCTTCCGGTTAGTATTTCTGTCTTTTTATGGCTTTTGGTCGGAGCGCTGTCATTTTACTATGCTATACAGAAACTTCAAATAACCAAGGTACAAAAAAATATTATTTTTTTTATCGCTTTTACAGATTTGGTAAATTCATTACAGAACATACAAACCAATTCGCTTAATGCAGCCTTTATGCTTCTTATATTTTCCTCTTTTCAAGGCAATAAGCCAGTGGTGGCGGGTTTTTTTACAGCACTATGCCTGAGTATAAAAATTTATCCGGCGGCGGCGGCTTTGTTATTTCTTTTTTATCCGAATAAATTCAGGTTTTTAATTGCCACTTTTTTATTTACACTTCTTCTCTTTTCTCTTCCTTTACTTGCTGTGCCTTATACCTATTATATTAATTCATTACAAATCTGGTGCAAAACCTTAGTTTCTGATACAGAAATATCTGAAATCTGGCAATCGTCTTCTTTAATCGGAATAAATTACACCTGGTTTCCAAAAGCCTTCAATCATTTTTATTTGCAGCTTGGCGGATTATTATTGGTATTTTTACCGCTTCTTAAAATTTTAAAAAAACAAGTGGACAAACATTTTATACTCCTCTATCTTTCATTACTTATGATTTTTGTAGTGATTTTTAATCATGCTGCTGAATCTCCTACATATGTAATTGCGGTTACCGGCGCCGCGATATGGTACTCCCTTTCCGGAAAATCCTCTTTTAATAACATTCTTCTTGTATTTCTTTTTATAGCTTGTATTTTATCACCTACGGATATTTTTCCGCATTGGCTACGTAAAGAGTATTTTGAACCGTTGAAAATTCGCGTTATTCCATGCGTTATTATCTGGATAAAAATTCTATACGAATTACTTACTTACAAACCGAAAGAAATAATAGCTGCCTGATATGGAACAAAAACCGGTTATATGCCTGACTTTTGATTTGGAGGAATTTGACCTTCCGCTTGAATACGGGCAGCCTATTACCAATGAAAAACAGTTTGAAGTTACAAGACAAGGAATGGAAGTTCTTTTACCACTTCTGGATAAACACAAAGTGGAGGCTACTTTCTTTACAACTGCCAACTTTGCACAAAATAATTCTGCCTTAATAAAAAACCTTTCCAAAAAACATGAAATTGCTTCACATAGTTTTTTTCATGCCTCTTTTGAAACAAGTGATTTAAAAAAATCAAAAGAAACTTTGGAAGAAATTTCAGGAGCAAAAATTAACGGATTCAGGATGCCTCGTATGCAGTCAGTAAGTCACAGTGATTTACTCACTGCAGGTTACAAATATGATTCTTCGTTGCACCCAACTTGGTTACCCGGTCGTTATAATCACTTTTCTGAGTCAAAAATCATTTATAAAAATAACGGGCTTATTGTTTTTCCGGCAAGTGTAACTCCTTTTTTCCGTACTCCGTTGTTTTGGTTAAGCTTTAAAAATTTTTCTTCCTTAAAATACGCACACCTTACTGAAAAATGCTTAAATAAGTACGATTACGTTAATATTTATCTTCATCCCTGGGAATTTGCTGATTTGTCCGCTTATAAACTTCCCTCATATATCGTCAAAAATCAAGTACACATGCTTGGTAAATTAGCTTTCTTTTTGGAGCATTTTCAAAATAAAGCACAATTTATAAGCATAAAAAATTTCTTGCAACAAAGAAATGACCTATAAACAAACATTGGATTATCTGTACAAGCAATTACCGATGTTTCATCGTATAGGGGCGGCGGCGTACAAAGCTGACCTTAACAATACTTACGCCATCTGCAAATTATTAAAGAATCCCGAAAATAAATTTAAAAGCATACACGTTGCCGGCACCAATGGCAAAGGTTCTTCATCTCATATGCTGGCCGCAGTTTTTCAGCAAGCAGGTTATAAAACAGGTTTGTACACCTCACCACATTTAAAGGATTTCAGGGAACGTATTAAAATAAATGGTAAAGCTATTACGAAAAAAAATGTTATTGCGTTTGTAAAAAAATATAAAAACGATTTTGAAAAAATAAAGCCTTCCTTTTTTGAATGGACAGTAGGGCTCGCCTTCGATTTTTTTTCAAAAGAAAAAACAGATATTGCTATTATTGAAGTAGGCCTTGGCGGCAGATTGGATTCTACCAATGTAATTATGCCAATTGCATCGTTAATTACGAATATCGGTTACGACCACACTGCTTTATTGGGAAGCACTTTACAAAAAATTGCAAAGGAAAAAGCGGGGATCATTAAGCCGAAAACCTGTGTTATAATCAGTCAAACACAAAAAGAAATAAAAAATATTTTTATAAACAAAGCTAAAGAAAATAAAAGCCCGATACAATTTGCCGATTCAGTTTATATTCACAAAAAAGAAAAATATCTTCCCGAAAAACAAAAGGCATTTCACCTTTACTTGTACAAGAAAGAAAAAAAACAAATCGTTTGCGATTTAACAGGTACTTACCAAAAGAATAATATTGCGGGTGTACTGGCCACTTTAGATTTCGCGAAAAATCACTTTAAACTTCCGGATAAAAATATTGCAAAAGGATTACAAAAAGTAAAAAAATTAACCGGATTGCATGGCCGTTGGGAATTATTAAATAAAAATCCGCGCGTAATTTGCGATACCGGTCATAATGCTGAGGGGATAAAAGAAGTGCTCTCCTGCGTTAAGCGTGAATATGATTTAAAACTCGTAAAAGGAAAATTGCATGTAGTTTTCGGCGCCGTTAGTGATAAGGACCTGAGTAGTATTTTTTCTTTGTTTAAAAAAGACAAACACTTTTCAAAAGCCGTTTATTATTTCTGCAAACCGGCTATTCCACGTGGGACGGAAACAGAAATTTTACTGAAAGCTGCCTCCGAATACAAGTTAAAAGGCAAAAAATACACCTCTGTAAAACAAGCGCTTTCGGCCGCAAAAAAGGCTGCAAAAAGCCACGAATTGGTGTTTGCAGGCGGAAGTACCTTCACCGTTGCTGAAGTAGTCTAAAAATCAATGATTTAATTACTACGCACCAAACAATTTTGTATTTTTATTATCCGTTATAATAAGTTGTGCAGTTAAGGCTAATTATACCCTTTTTAATACTATCGTTTTTCTCCGCCCGCGGGCAGGAAGTACTACGCACAAAAAAAATCATACCACAATCAGACACACTTCAGTTAGACAGCCTGAGCCTTGTGCCCGGAAGTCTTTCAGTATTTAACGGACAAAACAAACTTGATTCTTCCTTTTACAAAATTTACTTCACTAAAAACGCTGTTATTCTTAATCACAAGTTACTTTTTGCGCAAAACATAAATTTAGATACACTGACTTTCTTTTACAAAGTTTTTCCGCTGGATTTCAGCAAAGAAGTTTATCATAAAGACATTAAACAACTTCAGAAGGATTTAAGTATTCCGAAAAACCCTTTCACTATTAAATATAATACTAATTCAAATTCTCAGAATTTTTTTGCTTCAGACGGGCTTACAAAAAACGGGAGTATTTCGCGTGGAATAAGTTTCGGAAACAACCAGGATGTTGTGGTAAATTCTAACCTCAATCTTCAAATCGGGGGGAAACTTACTAAAGACATTGATATTACACTTGCGGCAACTGATAACAACATTCCCATTCAACCAGACGGAAACACGCAACAACTTCAGGAATTTGATAAGGTATTTGTTCAGTTAAACGATAAAAAATCCAAATTAATTGTGGGCGATTACCAAATGCAAAGACCCAATTCATATTTCATGAATTTTTATAAACGGGCGCAAGGGCTTTATTTCAGTAATAATTATCAACTTACACAGGATGGCGTTTTAAAAAGTACCGTATCAGGCGCGCTTTCAAGAGGGAGATTTAACAGATTAGTATTCCGCGGAATAGAAAATAACCAGGGCCCCTACCGATTAGGTGGCGCGGATAATGAATTATTTATTGTGGTATTGTCGGGTACCGAACGGGTTTATATTGACGGCCGTTTGCTTACGCGCGGGCAGGAAAACGATTATGTAATTGATTACAACTCGGCGCAAATTACCTTTACGGCTAAGCAACTTATTACAAAAGACAAACGTATCACGGTTGAGTTTCAATACTCTGAAAAAAATTACCAACGTTCGATTTATTTTATCAATGAAGAATATCAAACAAAAAAAGTAAAAGTTGCTTTCAGTTATTACAGCGAACAGGATAATAAAAATAAAAGTTTGCAACAAACACTTAGCACAAGCGACCGGCAATTACTTTTTAATATCGGAGATACACTTACTAAAGCTTATACAAACGGAGCGGTGCTTACCCCATTTAATACAACAGAGGTTTTTTACAAACGAAAGGACACTGCAGCTATATCCGGGCTTTATAAGGGAATTTATTTATACACCACGAATTCTACAGATACAGTTTATCGTGTGCGTTTCAGTTATCTTGGCTCCAATGCAGGAAATTATATTCAGATACAAAGCGCGGCTAACGGAAAAGTTTATAAATGGATTGAACCACTTGCAGGAGTTCCGCAGGGAAGTTATGAACCGATAGTTCCGTTAGTAACTCCCAAAAGAAAACAGATGGCAACAATACTTACCGAAATTAAAACTTCAGAAAACGGTTTATTGGGTGCCGAAGGAGCTTTTACCAGTAATGATATAAATACTTTCTCGCCATACGATAAAGCCAATGATAACAGCCAGGGAGCTAAAGTGTATTACAATAACAAATCAAAAATTGTAAGAACTGACAGTACCGGCAAAGACTGGTTTTTTAATTACGGAGGTTCGTATGAATACTTACAAAAAAACTTTTCGCAAATAGAACGGTTCAGGAGCGTGGAATTTTTTCGTGATTGGAACAGGCGAAACGACAGTATATTTAACGACCAACACATAGCCAGTGCTTCGGCGGGAATTTCTTCAGGCAGTCTTTTTTCTTCGCAATATACCGGAGCAAGTATGACAGAAGGGAATTCCTACCAAGGCTTTAAACACAATTTAAGCAACAGCCTGAATATAAAAAACACAAGAGCTTTTTATAACGCAGCCTACTTAACAACGGATAACAGTCCTCTGAAAACTGCCTTTTACCGTCACAAGTCAAGAATATCTCAAAAGGCCGGAAGATTTCTTTTTACTTACCAGGATGAATTTGAAAATAACAAATTTAAATACACTCTCAACGATTCTTTATTACGCAAAAGCTACCAGTTTTGGGAATGGGAAGGGAATATTACCAATTCGGATACAACAAAAAATCGTTTCAAAATTTTTTACCGCGAGCGTACCGATAAATTTGCTTATAAAGATGGTTTGTACAATGCGGCCAACGCGCAAAACATCGGGTTCAGCACAGATATTTCTTCCATACAAAATCATCCTTTTAAAACCACGTTTACCTATCGTAAACTACAAATACTGGATAGCAATTTAATTACCGTAAAACCGGATAATAATTTATTAAGTCGTTTAGAATACTCTCCCCGCCTGATGAGAGGTTTTTTTCAGGCAAATACTTTTTATGAGGTAGGTTACGGCTTAGAACAGAAAAAAGAATATTCATACGTGCAGGTTGCAGCGGGGCAGGGGCAATATTACTGGAAAGATTATAACGGTGACGGAATTAAACAATTGAATGAATTTGAAATCGCGCAATACCCTGACCAAATGATTTACATTCGCGTTTATACGCCAACAAATAATTTTGTGAAATCAGCGCGCGACCAGTTTAGTTTAAGCTTGTATTTACGCCCCGCGGTTTTTAAAACTGACCATAGCAAAAAATTTGTTGATTTTATGGGAAGATTTGTTTCTCAAACCGCTTATCGCGTGGATAAAAAAACATACGCTTCAAACGGGCAGGCTTTAAAGTTTAATCCTTTTGATATAAATGTGACTGATACAACTTTAATTTCTACAAATTACAATTTAAGGCAGTCGCTGTTTTTTAACCAGAGCAGTGCTGTTTTTGGTTTTGATTATACATTTCAGGATACTAAAAGCAAACAACTTCTTACTAATGGGTATGAATCGCGCGAATTACAAACGCATGAGCTACGTACTCGCTGGAACCTTACACGTGCATGGGGGTTTTTCACAAATTCATCGGTTGGACAAAAGACAACGCTCTCACAATTTTTTGTTAACCGAAATTTCAGCATACAAATTTTAGAAACGGAACCTAAAATAAGTTACCAGCCCAGTACTTCGTTCAGAATAAGCGGAATTTTTAAATACACGCAAAAAAATAATACGGCTACCGGCGGTTTTCAGAAAGCAGCCGTGCAAGACTATGCGGTTGAATTAAAATTCAATAAACTTTCTAAAGGAAGTTTTAATGCCCGCTTTGATTATTTACTGATTACCTACAATGATGAAGAAAATACACCTATTGCCTTTGAAATGCTGAGCTCATTACATGCCGGAAGAAACATCACCTGGAGTGCCAGTTACCAGCAAAATGTGAGTGGAAATATACAAATCAGCTTTACATACGATGGCCGCATGACCCCTAACTCTAAAATTGTGCATATCGGTGGCGCGCAGGTACGAGCGTTTTTTTAACTCGGTTTATTTTCCTAAATTTGATGATATTATTTTGGTATGCTGACAAAGAAAAAACTTCTACAATCAATTAAAGATTTACCCGAAAATTTTTCGGTAGATGAAATTATTGATCGCATTATACTTCTTCAAAAAATAGAAATCGGGCTTGAGCAATCATCTGCCGGAAAAATTCATTCAACACAAGAGGCAAAAAGGAATCTTAAAAAATGGTTGAAGTAAACTGGGCCAATCAGGCGATTGAAGATATAAACAACATTGCCCGTTTCATCGCTAAAGATTCTGAAAAATACGCTATTATTCAAACCAATCGCTTTTTTGAAAGAGCTAAAATACTTGAATCACTACCTTTATCAGGAAAAGTTGTCCCCGAGATGAATACCAGATTTATACGAGAATTAAATATTGGGAATTACCGGATTATTTACCTTATTGTAAATAAAAGCCGTGTTGATATTCTTACGATTCACAACGGATACAGGTTATTAAAGAACTCACCTGCATTTAAAAGATAATTTATGTTTACAGGAATCATAGAAGCATTGGGAAAAGTTGAAAAATTGGAGAAGGAGAAAGATAATCTTCATATCTGGTGCTCCTGCCCTTTTACCGGCGAATTAAAAACAGATCAAAGCCTGTCGCACAACGGTGTTTGTTTAACCGTAATTGAGATTAAAGGAAATCAATACCGGGTTACTGCAATTAAAGAAACACTTGATAAAAGCAATCTTTCAAATTTAAAAACAGGCGATATTATAAATTTAGAAAGATGTATGCCTGCCAACGGGCGTTTTGACGGACATATTGTGCAGGGGCATGTTGATCAAACCGCGGTTTGCATTGAGAGAAAAGAAGAAAACGGAAGTTGGATTTTTTCTTTTGAATATAATATTGCAAAAGGAAATATTACCGTTGAGAAGGGCAGCATTACCGTAAACGGAACAAGTTTAACTGTGGTAAATTCGCGAAAAAATAAATTCTCGGTTTGCATAATTCCATACACGTTTGAAAATACCAATTTTAAAAATATACAGGTAAAAGACACAGTAAATCTTGAGTTTGATATTGTTGGAAAATATATAACACGCTTATTAGAAATTAAAAAATAGGATTTTGTTCAGCCAATTAAAACATTATACCCGAATTTTATTGCCTCTATACCTGTTAATGGCCATAACGGTAGTTGGTGTTTTTGGCTATCATTTTATTTGTAATTATCCTTATGTGGATGCTTTTTATATGACCATTTCTACTGTAGCCACTGTGGGCTTTGGCGAAGTGCACCCCTTAAACAGCGCAGGGCGAATTTTCACAGCCTTTCTTATCATCATAAGTTTTGGTACATTTGCCTATGCCATCTCGTCTATTACAAGGTTTGTATTAGATGGTGAATTTAACCAGCTTTTTAAAACCCGGAAATTGAACGCAGCTATACAAAAACTAAACAACCACGTAATTATTTGCGGTTACGGGCGTAATGGCAGGCAGGCAGCCCAGGTATTAAAAAAACACAAGCAACGTTTTGTAGTTATTGAGAAAAGTCTGGAACTAACCAACAGCATGCAGCACGATTACAGCGATTTGGTAATTACAGGTGATGCTACACTGGATGAAACGCTTTTAAAATCGGGAATACTTCGTGCGAAAGCTTTAATTACCAGTTTACCCATTGACGCGGATAATCTTTTTATCGTGTTAACCGCGCGCAACCTCAACCCGAAACTCACCATCATAAGTCGTGCCAGCGAAGACAACTCGGATACCAAATTAAAAATTGCAGGGGCCAATAACGTAATAATGCCTGATAAAGTGGGTGGCGCGCACATGGCCTCTTTGGTAATGAAGCCCGACGTGGTAGAATTTGTGGATTATATTGTTGGCCAGGGTGGCGACTCTATTAATTTAGAAGAAATTACTTTTGAAAACGTACCTGAACACTTACGAAACCATACTTTAAAAGACTTAGAAATACGCAATAAATCCGGGGCTAATATCATTGGCTTTAAAACTGCCGCAGGCGAGTATATTATTAATCCAAGCGCGGATACTAAAATAATACACGACGCAAAAATATTTGTATTAGGTACTTCAGACCAAATTGCCAGGTTGAAAGAATTACTGGCTTAAATACACTCAGGATTACTACGTGTTTTACCATAGTTTATCGATTTTTCCACCTGAGTATAGAAAATTATTTTTCTATTTGGCCATAAAGGTTATATTTGTTTAACAACAAACAATTTACTCATTACTTTTTTGCCATATATAAATAAGCTCTGAATCTTTCTCCCGATTTAAAATTCAGGAATGGTTCGCAAAAATACATTCTCAGCCAGATTCTTTTTAAATATTTACCTAAAGAGCTTTTTGATCGCCCTAAAGAAGGCTTTGACGTGCCTCTGGTTAAATGGCTTCGCAAAGAATTAAAATATTTAATCCAGGAAAACCTTGATGAAGAAATTGTAAAAAAATACGGTATTATTGAGCCTATCGAAGTAAAAAACCTGATTACAAAATTTGAAAATGACGCTGATTACCTGTATAATCGCATTTGGCTATTAATCATCCTGCATAAATGGCTACGCAAATTTGCGCCTTGATTTTTTAAAAATCAACCGCCTGTTTTAAGAGTGTAAAAGGGTTTGCACGGTATAAGTTAAAGGTAAAACGTATCTGATGCACAAAATCAATTCCGTTCAGATTATTATTATCCTGTATGTTTTTACTTACTATCAGCGGCACAAACACTTCGCAAAAATCCCTGCCCAGTATTAAATCAATGCCTGCATTGTATAAAAATTTGTCCATTCCGGTTGCAAAACCATCATTCGCACTTGTCCCTGCATCCGCATAAAACAATATTGGCAATTTAAAAAGTTGAGGCGATTTAATATTTACAGCCACCAGCCATTTAGCGCTTTGCCCTAAAGGCGTATAAGTTTTAAAAGCGCCGTCGGTTTCGGTAAACTGGTTTGCGGCTACACCATATGTTTCGGCCCTTCCAAAATAAGAATAATCATATAAATAATCATTTCTGCCGTTCCAACCACTGGTACGGAAACGATAATCAACCGGATTTGCGTTATTGGTATTCATATAAAACATATTTCCGGCAAAAGCCCGTATCTCAAAATATTTTTTCGGGTTGATATAAATTTTTTGATTAATACTCAAAGAAATTTTTTGTACATCATTCCCGGTTTGAAAATTTACCCTGACCGCAGCCGGAAACAAAGCATCATTTTTAGAAAATTGATATACTATATCGTGCACTCCGTACGTAAAGTTATTTCTGAAGGGCAGGTTTTGAACCGGTAAAGCAGGGTCGCTCGTATAATCAGAGAATTCTTTAAGGATATTTACATAACGATAAGCCAGACTGTGCGAGAAAGGTGAAGTCATTTTTCTCTTCTTAAATTCAAAGTCAATGCCCGGAGCAATTTTTGTGTAGTAATTGGTAAATACGTCTCTCTCATAAGCAAAACGCTGTGCTTTTAATTGTATACTTACATTACTGAACAGTTTATCGGGATGTAAGTTAATATGTATGTTCGCAAGACCGGTTAATCCTTTATCACCAAAAGAGTACATAGGCATAATTTCCGTTTCAAATTTTTTTTCTAAAAATGTGTGGTTATAAAAAGCGGCACCCAACATAAATCCATTATACATATTATAAGCGGCAACAGGTGTTAAAAAAGCCTGCGTTTTATCCGGATTATCCAACGAAGGTAAAAGTTTAAGTTGTAAAGGTTCTGACTTTTTAAAAAGTCCGCGGGTTTTAAGTGTGTTGTTTTTCCGGTTTACCTCCGGCATGAAATTAAAATAGTCAATTTTAAACGCATCGACTTCAGAGGGAGGAAACTCAAGGATTTTGCTTCCTGTAAAACCTTCGTACCAAACCATTCCTACTATCTTGCCGTTTTTTAAAGCGCATAAAGGAACCGGGCCTTTTACATCGCCTGTATTTTTTATTTCCAACATATAAGTTCCATCGTTCGGATCTTTGCTGTAACGCAGAATTTTATAATCTAATTTTTTAGTAGTGCCGATTAAATCGTCAAAAAACCAATCCAGTTTTTTTTCGCTGAAATATTCCAATACTTTTTTTAAATCATTCGGCTGCGGATGCTTTATTTTACATTGCTCAAAATAAAATTGCATGGCCACATCAAAATCCTCCTCGCCCATATAATTCATCAGGTAATTAAAGAGCAATGCTGTTTTGCTGTAAACTATGGCCCCGTAATTAACCTGTGTAAATTCATCCGCCGGCAATTCACAAGCCTGGTCAGCATTGCGCTTTGCCTGCATATCGTATAATAAATAATAACTTGCTGCCTGTTTGAATTTATTGATCCCTAATAAACCAAATGTACTGTCACGTCCGAGCATTTCAGCCAGCGTGGCTCCGGGATATTTTGTTTTTACGTACCGCAATTCGTTAAACGAATTTATTCCTTCATCCATCCATGCGTGTTTACGCTCATTACTTCCCAACATTCCGTAAAACCAGTTATGCCCCACTTCATGAGTAATTACTACATCCAGGTTAAAAGCCTCTGTGGTCCGGCCTATAATAGTAATCATCGGGTATTCCATGCCTCCGCCGGCAGATATAACACCGTCTACTGCAGAAACACTGTTATACATATAATCTCCGTTCCAAAGTGAGTAATAAAAAGTGGCATCGCTTATATATCCAATGGCATCTTTCCATAATTCAATCTGGTCGTCTGTAAAATATGCCCAGGTTCTCACGCTGCGTTTAGAGTGTGGTAAAACCACTTCACCACGCAATACGTGAAAACGTTTATCGGCAAACCAGGCAAAATCGTGCACCTGATCCTGTTTAAAGCGTATGGTCTTCCACTCTTTTGAAGAGGGTGGAAAAGTGAGATCTTTAGTATAAGAAACCGAATCCATGCTTCGGATAATTTTTTCGGTTTCAATAATATTTTTATTTAAAAAAATTTCTTCTTCATCCGCATCAAATCGTTCGCCTGTTGCGGCCAGTATATAATTTTTCGGCAATGTAATACTTACATCATAATTTCCAAATTCTGAATAAAATTCTCCCTGATCCAGATACGGCATCGGGTTCCATCCATAGGCATCGTACACAGCCGGTTTCGGATACCATTGAGAGATATAATAGGCGTTTCCATCATGGCCCATACGAGAAAACCTGCAGGAAGGAATCTTTACATGAAAGGGTGTTGTAATGACGATCCTGTCGCCGGGCATCATTGGCTTAGGTAAAATTAATTTACAGATGTCGGGATTGTCTTTATCTGCCTCACATTTCAGTTGTACTCCATCCAATTTAAAATCAAGGCTGTCAATATATCCGCGCTCTTCATTTTTTGCAAAATACAAATCTCTGTTACCTTGTTGTAAAAACTGTTTGGCTAACGCACTGGTATTGTCTTTATAGGCATTGGCCCATAAATGAAAATAAATAAAGCTAAGGGTGTCGTCAGAGTAATTGTTGTAGGTAATTTCTTCGTAGCCGCTTAATTCGTGTTTCTGATCGTTAAGGGTGACGTTAATTTTATAATCAACCCGTTGCTGAAAATAGCCCTGCCCGAAAAAAGTAAAAGGAAAAAAAAGGAAAAAAAATATTTTTTTCACAATAAGAAACTCTGCGTTTTTTAATTACCGTATTTCACGGGGCTTGCATTTCCTTTGGTAGAACCGAATTCGCGGCGCTGTTTAAATAAACCGGCACGAAGGTTTGTCCAGGAAATATTTAACTCAAATGCACCCAATCCGCGGTTGGCTTTTTTCCATGTAGATAATGTTTCATCATACGAAAAACCGAACATCCATGCTTTATATTCCAACATAAATTGTGGAATGATTGCGTCTCCTACACGGTAATAACAACCGATGTGAATAGCTGTTTCGCTTTTTAACCCGGTAGTTTTCGTTTCATCTTTAAAACGGTAACGCATAAACGCACCAACGTTAAGTTGCTGGAAAGGGCTTTGATACATATAAATCAAACTTGGCAAAATACTTACCGGCGAATTATTGATATCAATACGTGCCTGTGCGTTAAATACAAAACGCCTTGCAACCGCTTCAGTTGATAAGCCACTGAAAATAATTTTAGGCTGATTTAAGTGATAACCTGCAACACCAAGCCGCAAAGTGAAATGCGCATTGCGGTCAAAATTTTCCTGCAATTTATTAATCTCATAATTAATTCCCGAGCACACATCAAAGAAAAAGAAATTTCTTTTTCCCGCTGCGAAAGGCTCCATATTAGGTAATTTAGGATCAAACTGACTACCGGTATATTGCACACCCCATGTAAGTTTATCAAAATTAGCCGATATCTGCCCGACTCCTGCCCCAATAGCTAAAGCCAGTTTACTTGTTTTGTTTAAACTAAGTACCACATTACTCATAAAGTCGGCTTTCAGATTTGTCCATTGCGAATCGCCCGTCTTGTCCTGAAAAATGAGGCCACCAAAGCCAATGAAAGCGTTACGCGTTTTTTTGATTCCAACATTGGCATCGAAACCGGCAGCAATGGTTTGATAATTTGCATTGGCTGTAGGCCACTGCGTACGGTAATTTAAAATTGCCCGCGAGTAACCGTCAAAAAAACCGGTGTTGGCAGGATTTATCTGGAGGGGTGCCATACTCAATTGCGAAAAATGAATATCCTGCGCAAATGCACCAAACCCGCTGAAAAATATAATTCTTAAAAGTAATTTTCTTGTACTCATAAACTATCTCACTAACGTAACATTTCCTTTAGAGGCGTAAGTTTTTCCGTTTAAAATAATATTGTACCTGTATCCGTAAACACCAGCGGGCGCATCCGTCCCGTTAAACTTACCGTCCCAACCTTCCGCTTTATTTACTGAGTGGAAAACCTGTTCGCCCCAACGATTGTATATTTCCAATTCATAACCGGAAGCTTCTGCAATACCATAGACATTGAGTATATCATTATTACCATCGGCATTAGGTGAAAAACCGGTGGGTAACATGGGTGTACCATATGTTTCATTCGGAGGGCGCAATTTAAATATAGCCTTTATGCATCCGTCGGTAGGTATATAAAATGTTGCGCTATCGCTGGTTTTATTAGGGTGAACGTTATAATTTGTTTCCCAATGGTCAAACACATAGTTTTGATACGGAATGCCTTTAATAACATTAATTATACTATCAAAATATCTACCGTTCCATATAAAATTTTTAAGCGTTAACGAATTAAACTTCACATACCCCGAATTTACGGGAGAGACATCTATGCACAAATTATAAGGGCCGGATATCTCGGGGAAACAATTGGTAAGTGCGGTTGAAACCAAAGTACAACGTTGTGCTATAAATATCTTCATACTGTCAAGCATCGCATTCCAGTATTTTACCGAGTCACAGCTTGCACAGGTAGTTTGGTTTGATAAGGTCCACCAAACATGGCTGGCCATATCGCTCGCGACTAATAAAGAACGCACATACTTTAAGTGGTCTTCCAGAGAGTCACACGATAACGCGCTGTTTAATAAATCTGAATAACGGGTAATAAACTCACTCTTAAAAGTGTCGTTCTTCATCAATTTAAACCAAAGCGGCACTATCGGATATTGCGGATTTGAAGCAGGATTTGCCGTTAAGGTATAATTGATTCCGGCCGCTGTTAGATAATCGCAGGGGTCACTGGTAGGAGTTGTATTAGCAATACCATTTGAGTTAACGGCATCAAAGCCCCAGGTGTAATCTGTACTGGTTAAAGCAAAACGCCATTTTGCAGATCGATGGTCAGCAGTATCTGTAGGCAACCCTCTCCACCACATCGCGTACCGTTTTACGTAATCAGAGTTTACGCTTAAAAAATTGTAAGCCATATAATCGTTAAGCGAATTAAAATCAAGCGAATCGGATAACCTGTAATAAAGCGTAGGATTGTGCACGTTAGTTCCCGGTAACATTGCCCAGTTATAAAACCAGCTCCATTGTGTTGACGCTGTTGGAACCGCTAGGCCTGAAACCGTAACTTGTGGTGGGCCTGCCGTCGTATTTGCAAGTATGGCAGCACGCGGACGGTTGTAATAGTAATTGGTATATAAACTATCTATAGTTTCTTTTACATAGTAAATTCCTTTCGGCCAACCGTTAATAACCATATAGGTAGGAACATAGTGCGAAGCGTCAAATCGTAAATTATGTCTTAAGCTGATGGTGTGGTTATAAAAATCTCGGATGTGAGCCCCTTTAAAACCACTGGTAGGCGCCGTTACACCGGGAAATAAAAAATTTTCCTTTGCAGCAGAACGGAACATGATTTCAGGGAAATCACTCCTGTTACTCAAACCTAAAGTCTGATCGGTAAAAAATTGCGACAGGTTTGTGTAATGATATCCGTATTCATCTTCCGACCGGAAAACAAATTGCCATTGTTTATTCTTCATTGCAGCAGAACCAATTGAATTGTAAAAATCGATTTTACCGACGTGGCCCTGGCCCTGATTACGGAAAACCTCTTTGTAATTTTTACCGAAATAGTCAATCACCATCGCCGTAGAATCTTTTGGGACAGCCTGCTCAAAAAGTTTAGCGGTATCTACGCATACACAGGTTAAACTCATTTTACGTTTCAGCGTGTCAATAACGTATGCCCCGTAAAATTCAAAGCCGTCCAGCCAACGTTTGGGCGTGTTTGCATCATGTGTCATTATACGCACCATTGATACCGGGGTGTTGGCATTATTGGGAGTAGCAAAGGTTCCGGTTAACGGGGTTCCGCTCGTACCGGCAGAGGCAATTAATTGCGATTGCGAATTACTGAAAATGGGAATGCTGCAATCGTTTGTGCCATAAATTTCAATACCGGAATAAGGAGCATTACCACTACTGTTAACAACCTTGTTAATGTTGTACCATAAAGAAGTAGTCACACCTTCTGCCGTATCGGTAACATTCAAAGTAGGTAAGCTTCCGTTATAAAATCCGGGTTGCAGATCTATTTTTGGAGTAGGACAATAACCAAAATACCAAGCTGTAGGAGCTACGGAAGTAGTATCGGGATTTATCTGCCCCGGGGTAACTGTGCTATAGAGGCGCCAGGTACTTGTAGTTATCCAATGTGGTATAGGATTCGTCGCGCTTGGTTTTGTTTGTGCTCTACCCCATGAGTGGCCGGGTTTGTTTTTGTATTTCGTTATATCAATCGAGTCAACCGCAGTTAAACCATTTGTTTTAGTTAAATAAAGTTTAGTGCCAGGCTTGGTTTGATTAAGGCCAAAATTAGCATGCAAATCAATCCCAATAGAACTTGCATTAACCCCACCTGCATTTGAAACTGCTTTATCATGGCCGCATAAATAAATTACAACCACATGATGAGTATCTACTTTTAAAGGAAGGTTATTTACAAATGGGAATTGCCATTTACGCAGATTATTACGGTCATCGCTAAGATACCAACCGGTCAGAGTAAAAGTTGTAGGACTGATTGTACTGTTATAGATCTCTACCCAGTCCGGACTACCATTGTATTGGCCCGCCGCTAAAGGGTCAGAAGGAATAGCACTGGTATTAGCACATGAAAATTCATTAAATTTAAATTGCCCGAAGCCGTGAACTGTGCTTATAAGCAAAAGTAAGATAGCTAACTGTTTTAATTTCATCAGTTTACAATTTTATTATAAGATGGTTTTTTATCTTATTTAGTTGCTTGTCTATTACCTTTTTGGGATATGACCCACAAAAATAAACAATATATCTAAGATAACCAATATCTTAACAATTTTCAAAGATAGCAAAATATTGTTTTTAATAAGTTTTTTTCAGGGACAAATTACGTACCTGTACTTTAGCGGCAATTTATGACTAAAAAAATCATTACTTACAATGTAAACGGTATCCGGGCGGCGATCAATAAAGGGTTTTTAGATTGGCTAAAAGCTGCAAATCCTGATGTACTTTGTTTGCAGGAAATTAAAGCGAGCCCTGAACAATTCGGCGTACTTGATTTTGAAGCCTTGGGTTATCATCACTATTGGTATCCCGCACAAAAAAAAGGATACAGCGGCGTAGCCATTTTAAGTAAAGAAAAACCCGATAAAATTATTTACGGTTGCGGCATAAAATCTTATGATGATGAAGGCCGTGTGATACGCGCCGATTTCGGAGATGTTTCGGTGCTGAGCCTTTATCATCCCAGCGGCAGCAGCGGTGATGAAAGGCAAGCTTTTAAAATGAAATGGCTCGATGATTTTTTTGCTTTCAGCAATGAATTAAGAAAAAAACGCCCGCAATTAATTATGTGCGGCGATTATAATATTTGCCACAAGGCAATTGACATTCACAATCCCAAAAGCAATGCAAACAGTTCGGGATTTTTGCCGGAAGAACGCACCTGGTTTGATAAATTTGTAAGTGAAGGTTACGTGGATACATTTCGTGAATTTAATACGGAGCCGCATCAATATACCTGGTGGAGTTACCGTGCCAACGCGCGCGACAAAAATTTAGGCTGGCGTATTGATTACAATATGGTAACAGAAAACTTAAAACTAAAATTAAAACGTGCCGCCGTTTTACCCGACGCAAAACACAGCGATCATTGTCCCGCCTTACTTGAAATTAATTTTTAAATTTCTTTCGCGCTAAACTTCTTAACAAAACATTGTTCGTTAACTACCCTGTTTCTTAACACAGACGTGTAAATAACTCCGGCGTACGCATAATCAGTTCAGCTTTAATTTATCAGACTTTAGTAGCAACCAATTTTCTGATAATGAAAAAACTGCTTTTACTGCTGGCCCTGTTCGGGTTTTCTTTTAATTCAATTGCGCAAAGTATTGATGAATTGAACGAAGACGCCGAATATTATCTTGAAACAAAAGATTATCCCAGGGCTTACGAAATTTATTCGAAACTTGAAAAACGTGACCCTAAAAACGCGTATTACAAGTACCAGAAAGGCCGTTGTGCATTTCACTTGCCCGAAAAAAAACAGGAGTCCATCTACCTGTTTGAAAAAGCTTATGAAATGGAGCCTAAAGAAACCGGTATTTTATTGCAACTCGGAAAAGCTTATCATCTGAATTATAAATTTGATGAAGCTGCAAAATATTTTAAACAATACCTGGCCACAAACCCGGATGAAGCGCAAAAAAATGAAGCCGAAAAACTGATTCAGAATTCGGAAGCCGGAAAAAAAATTGTACAAACCATGCTTGAAGCAGATATTCGCAATTTGGGACCGCCCATCAATAGCACAGAGGAAGAATATGTACCTGTACTCTCTGCAGATGAATCAATTTTAATTTTCACCTATCGCGGGTCAAAATGTACAGGCGGTTTGATGGATGAAAAATTCAAGCCAAGCCCGCTGCACGGTACTTATTACGAAGATATTTTTATGGCCAAAAAGGATACTTCCGGTAATTGGGGTTTTCCTCAACCAATCACTCAATTAAACACCAAAGAACACGATGCTGCCATTGCAATTTCGCAAGACGGGCAAACACTTTTTACATTTAAAGGTGGGGAAAAAGACAGCGGCGATATTTATTCAAGTACACTTGTAGGAGAAACCTGGAGCAAACCCGAACGCTTAAAAGGAGATATAAATACCAATCATTGGGAAGGAAGTTGTTCGATTACAGCCGATGGTAAATATCTTTATTTTGCCAGTGAAAAACCCGGAGGTCTTGGAGGCCGGGATATTTACATCGCTGAAAAAATGGAAGACGGCTCATGGAAAAACGTAAAAAACCTTGGCCCTACAATTAACACACCCTATAATGATGACACTCCTTTTATTCATGCCGACGGCGTAACTTTATTTTTCAGTTCAGAAGGGCATAACAGCATTGGTGATTATGATATTTTTTATACCATTAAAAAAGATAATACCTGGATAGATCCTATTAACATGGGTTATCCTCTTAACACAACTGATGATGATCGCTTTTATGTAATTAATGCCAAAGGCGACCGCGGATATTTTTCTTCCAATCGTGTAAGCAACGGAGGTAACGGAACCTCGGATATATTTACAGTTACTCCTGGTATACTTGGAGAAAAGCCCGTTTTAGCGATGGTACTCGGAAACGTTTTTGGAAACGACGTTCCGATGGATGCACAAATTGAAATCACCAAAAAGAGTAACGGAGAAAAAATCGGACCCTTTACTTCTAATGCAAAAACCGGCAAATACCTTGTGGCTTTAAGTCCGGGAGAAAATTATACATTTCATGTACGCGCTAAAGATTATCCGGAAATTGTGGAAGACCTTGACATTGCCAAGCTGACCAAATTCGTAGAAATTCGTAAGGATTTTCACATGGCAAAAGACGGATATGTTGATATACATAATATAAAAAACCTGAATGATTTATTAGCGGCCCTTGACACGCTCACCAGCGTTCCTGATTCACTTAAATTAAAAGCAGATGTTGT
>DATMMV010000082.1:0-7158 GCA_035569635.1 Bacteroidia bacterium
TATGGTTACGGTTGATAGCCTTTCGAAAAACAATGTATTATATTGGAATAAAACCATAAACCCCGATGCCAAAAGTTTTATCATTTACCGCGAAGTTACAACAGGAGTCTATAATCAAATTGGGTCTGTATCAAAAGACTCGTTAAGTATGTTTACCGATACAACAAGAAGTGTCGGTCCTGCAAACGGAAACCCTAATATTACAACCTATCGCTACAAAATTTCTGTAAAAGATACTTGTGGTAACGAAGGAACTAAAAGCCCGTATCACACGAGCATTTATTTTAATGACCAACATACCGGAGCATTTACATGGAATACATATACAATAGAAAGTATGTCTGTAACGCCTGTAACAACGTTTCAATTACAAAGAGACAGTAATAATACCGGATATTGGAAGACAATAGGAACAGCAGCCGGAACCGCGAATATATTAAACGACCCGCAATATTCTACTTTTCAATTTGTAGCAAACTGGCGTGTTCAGGCTAACGGTTTTAACTGTACTCCTACCGCCCGTTACGGAAACAACTCTTCACAGACCTCAATTGTTAAATCAAAATCAAACATTACTAATAACCGTACAACAGGTATTACCACTAAATTAAATAATAATTCGGTGGCCGCGTATCCTAACCCTGCACAAAATATTTTAACTGTTGTTTTTCCGCAAGCAAATAAAACCACTATTAAATTAAGAAATTTGCTTGGCGAAGAAATTATTATCACAGATATTTTAAACGAAAGCACTACTCAATTAGATATTAGCAAACTGGCAGGCGGAGTTTATTTACTGGAAGTAAGCAATAACACGGGCAAATTTATTCAACGCATTATTAAAGAATAGAAAATTTCGCACTTTAAAAGTGTTTTAATATGCTCCAAACTCAAGGCTGATATAAGCCGAAAATTTACATATTTCGGGTACACGACGAATATCTACCTTTAAAGGCTCATAAAGGCATTGGTTGAGCAAAGCAAAAAAATATTTCTCTTCCTTTGCTTTATCAAATTCTTTTTTCAACCATTTAAGTAAACACTTCAAACTTTTTAATGCAGTCTTCATTAACTTATTGATTAAATACTCTTCAGAGTAACTTATTGATTATCAAAGCTAAATCAATGAAAATTATTTTGGTTTATTCTTTGGATTCAGGAAAATATTTTTACTTTTGTTAAGAGTCTTTTAGAATTAAACATGATAATTCTCATAACACCCTACACCTCTTAAAAGACTCTTTTTTTCTAATAATAACCTTTTCTTAATTTAGTTTAACTTAACAGGAAGCTATATTCGTTATAAATTATCTATTTTAATAAAATAAAAACAATGCAAACATTAACCATGAAGTACCCCGAAGTAAAAAATTATGTGTCCGGAAAATTTATTGCGTCAAAGGCAATTAAATACCTCGATGTATTATCTCCGCTGGATGGAAGCCTGTTATCAAAAGTTCCGGTATCAACAAAGGAAGACTTAAACGAAGCAGTAATATGTGCAAAAAAAGCTTTTGAAACATGGTCTAAAACACCCATTAAAGAACGTGTGCAAATTTTCTTTCGTTATAAAACATTGCTTGAAAAAAACATATTAGAACTTTCTGAACTTGTACAGGAAGAAAACGGGAAAACATTAGATGAAGCCCGTGCCGAAGTTGAAAAAAGTATTGAGCTAACTGAATTTGCCTGCTCTCTTCCACAATTAGTGGGAGGAGAAATACTGGAAGTAAGTAAAGGTGTAGAATGTCGTACTGACTATTATCCTATTGGTGTTGTTGCCTGCATCGTTCCTTTTAATTTTCCGAGCATGGTTCCTAACTGGACCATTCCAAATGCTTTGACACTTGGAAATACAATGATTTTAAAACCCTCTGAAGTAGTTCCCCTAAGTTGTATTAAAATTGTTGAGCTGTTAAAAGAAGCAGGATTACCTGATGGCGTATTGAATGTTGTTAACGGGGATAAAGAAATTGTAGAAGCAATATGCGATCATCCCGGTATAGAAGCTGTATCGTTTGTAGGTTCTACCAAAGTTGCAAAATTGGTTTACGCAAGGGCATCGGCAAGTTTTAAACGAGTGTTAACATTAGGCGGAGCAAAAAATCACTTATTGGTTTTGCCCGATGCACATCCGTTAATGACTGCAACTAATGTCGCGGCATCTATGTCAGGTTGTGCCGGACAACGTTGTATGGCCGCTTCAGCAATGGTTGCAGTTGGTTCGGTAGATCACATCATCGATCAAATTTGTATTGAGGCAAAAAAAGTTGTTCCCGGAGAAAATTTAGGAGCCGTAATTTCTGCAGAAGCGAAAATAAGGATAGAGCGTTATATAACTGAAGCTGAAAAGCAAGGCGCAAAAATATTAGTTGATGGCAGAAACTGTATTGTGAAAGGAAAGGAAAATGGTTTTTATGTTGGCCCGACAGTGATAGACTATGTTACACCTGAAATGAGTGTTGCCCGCGAAGAAATTTTTGGCCCTGTTATTTCTATTATGAGAGCAAAAGATATAGATGAAGCAATTGCAATAGAGAATGCCAACCCTTACGGTAATGCGGCGGCAGTGTTTACACAAAGCGGTGGAGCTGCTCGTTATGTAATTGAACGCGCAAGTGCCGGTATGATTGGAGTGAACATCGGTGTTCCGGTACCTCGTGAACCATTTTCTTTTGGGGGATGGAACGACTCTAAATTTGGTGTGGGTGATCTTACCGGAAAAAGCTCTATTGCTTTCTGGACAAAACTGAAAAAAACAACTACCAAGTGGAATGCAGAAGCGAAAACAAATTGGATGAGCTAACCAGTCATCAGTAATTTGTTATCAGTAAAAGCTTACTAATAACTATTAACAAATAACTATTTACTACAAATATGAGTACAAAAACATTATCTAAGTCCACCAAAGAAGAAATTTTAAAAAATAATGTAGAGCATACAATATTTTCATGGAGCAAGCAAAGTGGCTTGAACCCAATAAATGTTGCAAGTGCTAAAGGTGTTTATTTAACCGATAGAAGTGGTAAACGTTATTTGGACTTTACTTCTCAATTAATGAATGTAAACATAGGCCACGGTGACCCAAGAGTTACCGAAGCCGTTGTGAAACAGATGAACGAAGTAAGTTATGTTAATCCCGGAATGGCCACTGAAGCAAGAGGTTTGTTAGGGAAAAAATTAGCAGAGATTACTCCCGGAACATTAAACAGGACTTTTTTTACCAATGGCGGAACCGAAGCAATTGAACATGCGGTTAAATTAGCGCGCTTATATACAGGGCGTCATAAAATAATTACACTCTACCAGAGTTATCATGGTGCTACTTATGGCGCGCTGTGTGCAGGCGGCGATCCGCGCGGTATTCCACACGATAGCCAGGGAGTACCAAATATTATTCACGCCGAGAATCCATATTTTTATCGTTGTCCGTGGAACAGTGCCACTCCCGAAGAATGTGCAGAGCACGCAGCAGCTCATATGGAACGCTTAATTAAATATGAAGGTACTTCAAGTGTTGCCGCTATTTTAATGGAAGGCGAAAGTGGTTCATCAGGTTGCATTAAATATCCGGCAGGCTATTGGAAAAAAATAAAAGCCATTGCCGATAAGTATGGTATTCTTACTATTTGCGATGAAGTAATGAGTGGTTTTGGAAGAACAGGAAAATGGTTTGGTATAGATCATCATGGCGTAGAGCCCGATATTTTATGTATGGCAAAAGGAATCACAGCGGGATATATTCCATTGGGTGGAATGATTGTTACAGAAAAAATTGCAACACATTTTAACGATAAACCTTTACCAATCGGATTAACTTATTCTGCTCACGCTGTAGCTTGTGCTGCCGCAAATGCAGTAATTAACATTTATGAGGAAGATAATCTGATCGAGAACGCTGCTAATATGGGGCATTATTTAGATAAACAGGTAGAGAAATTAAAAGATAAACATCCGAGTATCGGTGATTTTAGAAACACAGGTCTATTAGGTTGTATTGAATTAGTGAAGAACAGAAAAACCAAAGAACCAATGGCTCCCTGGAACGCTGTCCCCAGTGAAATGGAAATCATGAATAAAGTTGCCGCAAAATTAAACGAATTAGGCATGTACACCTTTGTTCGCTGGAACTGGATTTTTACAGCACCTCCCTTAATCATTACGAAAGATCAAATAGATGAAGGATTGGATATTATTTCGAAAGCTATTTCAATTGCTGATGAACATTGTAATTAAATTTTAAAAGCTACTACCGCAAAAAATTTTGTGAACGCAGAAATAGTTGACATACCGGAAAACCTTGCCTACTCTTCGCTATGTAGCGAAGACCTTGCACCAGTGCCTCTTTCCGGGCGTACCTGGAATACATGGAACTATGCAGCACTATGGATAAGTATGAGTCTATGTATTCCAACCTATATGCTGGCAAGCTCACTCATTGATGGCGGCATGAATTGGTGGCAGGCCATACTAACTATTTTTATTGGCAATACGGTTGTTCTTGTGCCAATGATTTTAAACGGACATGCCGGCGCTAAATACGGAATTCCGTTTCCTGTTTTTGCTCGAGCAAGCTTTGGCACTAGAGGAGCAAATATTCCGGCGATGTTACGTGCCATTGTTGCGTGCGGTTGGTTTGGTATTCAAACGTGGATTGGCGGTTATGCAATTTACTTAATGCTAAAAATCTGGATGCCTTCTTTTGGAACACTTCCGCAAATTTTTCCTGACTCATTCGGATTACAAACAGGCCCCGCAATTACTTTTATTTTATTTTGGTTGCTCAATATGTTTGTTGTTTATCTGGGAGTTGAGAGTATAAAAAAACTGTTGGTATTCAAAGCGTTTTTTCTTCCTATAGCCGCATTGGCATTGTTATTCTGGGCAATATCTGCTGGAAATGGATTAGGACCTATACTTGCGCAACCTTCTAAATTTACAACAAACAAAGATTTTTGGAATTATTTTTTTCCTGCTTTAACAGGCATGGTTGGATTCTGGGCCACTCTGTCACTTAACATTCCCGATTTTACACGTTATGCAAAAAGTCAGCGAGCTCAAATTATGGGACAAGCTATTGCGCTGCCAACTTCTATGACTTTGTTTTCGTTTATCGGAGTAGTGGTAACATCGGCAACGTTTATTATTTATGGAGAAACAATTTGGGATCCTTTAGTACTTGCGGGAAAATTTCAAAGCAAACTTATTGTGAGCATTGCAATGACAGCAGTTGCTATTTCAACATTAGCAACTAACATAGCGGCTAATATTGTTAGCCCGGCAAATGATTTTGCAAATTTATTTCCCTCAAAAATAAATTTTAAGACAGGCGGTTATATTACCGGATTGATCGGGATTTTAATTTTTCCGTGGAAATTAATTGCAGATCCTAACGGTTATATTTTTACCTGGCTTATAGCGTATTCAAGTTTGTTGGGGCCAATAGGGGGCATTATGATAGTTGATTATTATTTTATTCGCAAACAAAAACTAACTGTAAAAGAAATGTATGAGGAAAAGGGCGAATATTCTTATACAGGCGGATTTAATTGTTATGCTATTATCGCCCTGGTGATCGCAATCGTACCAAATATCCCCGGATTTTTAACCACTATAAAAGTAATACCGCAAGATGCGGTGTGGCATTGGATTTCAAACTTGTATCATTATGCATGGTTTGTCGGATTTTTTGTCGCGGGAGCTTCTTATTATATCTTCATGAAAAAAATAATTAAAAAATAAAAATATGGATGAATTTTTAAATGCCGCAATTGATGAGGCAAAAACAGGATTAAGTGAAAAAGGAATTCCAATTGGAAGCGTTTTGGTAAAAGACGGAAAGATAGTAGGGCGTGGCCATAATAAACGCGTGCAGGATAACGATCCAATGACACATGCGGAGATTGATTGTCTGCGCAACGCCGGCCGTGTAGGTAATTATAAGGGAACTGTATTGTACTCTACATTGATGCCTTGTTATTTATGTGCCGGGGCTGTAGTACAATTCGGGATTAAAAAAGTGTACGCCGGCGAATCGAAAACTTTTCCGGGTGCTAAAGAATTTATGGAGTCGCATGGTGTTGAAGTAATTGATCTGAACAGCAAAGAATGTATTGACATGATGAATGATTTCATTGCAAAAAACCCTGAGCTCTGGAACGAAGATATTGGAGTTGATTAACATTGAATTTAAATTTTAAATAAACTTTTAACTTAGTAAAATGTCGATCTTAATTAAAAACGGAAGAATAATAACTGCGGCAGATGATTACGTAGCAGATATTTTTATTGAAGAGGATAAAATAACTACCATCGGTAAAGACCTGGATGTTAAAGCCACTCAAACTATTGATGCGAAAAACAAATTGGTAATTCCGGGCGGTATTGATCCGCATGTACATTTGGATATGCCTTTTATGGGAACTTATTCCAGCGATAATTACGAAACAGGAACACGTGCGGCATTATTCGGTGGTACAACCATGGTAATTGATTTTATTCTTCAAACACAAGGTAAATCATTGCACGATGCACTTAAGGAATGGAAAAGCCGTTCTGATGGAAATGCTGTTGGAGATTATTCTTTTCATATGGCAGTTACCGATTTCAATGACAATACTAAATCAGAAATAAAAGACCTGATAGAAAAAGAAGGTATCACTTCATTCAAAACATTTATGGCTTATAAAGGCGCATTAATGATAGATGACAGGCAAATGGTGGGCCTGATGAATGAAGTAAAAAAACAAGGGGGAATGGTTACCGTACATGCTACTAATGGCGATATGATCGATTTTTTAATAGCAAAACATAAAGCGGAAGGAAAACTTTCTCCTTTGTATCATTATTTATCGCAACCTGAAATTACAGAGAGTGAAGCAACGGGAAGATTTGCCGATATGGCTTTTCATACCGGCGTTCCTGCCTATGTAGTGCATATGACCTGTGAAGGCGCACTCAATCAAATAAGAGATGCGGATAAAAGAAATCAAAAAGTTTTTGTAGAAACCTGTATACAGTATTTAGTGCTGGATGCTTCACTTTACGATAAAGGTTTTGAATCAGCGAAGTGGGTAATGAGCCCGCCCTTACGTGAAAAAAAAGATCAGGAAGCCTTATGGGCAGGCCTTAATCAGGGAACCGTGCAGGTTGTTGCAA
>DATMMV010000083.1:0-36489 GCA_035569635.1 Bacteroidia bacterium
TTTGCGGCTGTAGCATCAGCTCCCATGGTTAATTACTGTTGGGCTCAACGCGATCCTAATGGTAATCCAACTAACGGCATCGAAAGGAGAAAGTCAACCACCACATCATGGACTACCGATAATAAAGTAAAAGCTTTTTCAACAGGCGGTCTGGATGCATGGGATCCATCAAGATATTTTAATATCTGGGTTTGTACCTTACAATCTCCGTTATTGGGTTACGGCGAGTTTCCTACCGGTACTTTAAGCAATACGTATGGTTTTGTTGCAGGTAATACTTGCTTTGGCAACACGGGTCTTGCACAAGCCCCTTTTAATAAAGGGCGCACAGCAACACATGAAATAGGACATTGTTTTAATCTAATACATATTTGGGGCGATGACGGCGGAGCTTGTACCGGAAGTGACTCATGCGCTGATACTCCGAATCAAGGTGCGGAAAATTACGGATGCCCTACCTATCCTCATACCGATGCCTGTTCGCCATCTACACCGGGTGTTATGTTTATGAATTACATGGATTATACAGATGATGGTTGTATGAATACATTTACAGCGAACCAAGCAACCCGGATGTTAGCCATTGTTAACAACCCCCCTTATAATTCACTGGCTACTTCAAACGGATGCCAACCCGTAACATTGGTTCCTTTGGATGCGGGTATAACAACGATCAACACTCCTGTTGGCGGATTAGGTTGTACACCAACATTTACTCCTAATGTAACTTTAAAAAACTGGGGAACAAATACCTTAACATCAGTTACTATTCAGTATAAAATCGATGCCGGAACTCCGCAGTCTTATAATTGGTCGGGCAGCCTTGCTTCTTTAGCAACTGTTACTGTTTCTTTACCGGCTATTACGGCAACTGCAGGTACACATACTTTCAGTGCAAATACGGCAAGCCCTAATGGCGGAACTGACGGAAATGCCACGAACGATTTGGCAACAAGTAATTTTAATGTTTCGGGTTCTGTTGGACAAGCTATACCTTATTCGGAGGGTTTTGAAAGCAGCACGAATATACCGGCCGGTTGGAACCTTTATAATCCGGATAATGATGCCGCATGGCAAATAAGTACAACGGTTGCTAAAACCGGAACTCATTGCATGGGCTTTAATAATTGCGACGGAGACGGAGCTACTGATATGACAGGAAGGATTGATAAGGTTATAACGACCGGTTTTGATTTCTCCTCGGTAAGTACTGCTACCTTAACAATGGATGTAGCTTATGCCGTGTTAACATATTCCGGAACACCATACGACGATCAATTAGAGATTAAGGCTTCAAGCGATTGCGGTGCTACCTGGACTTCGGTTTACAACAAAGCAGGTGCTACGCTTGCAACTGCTCCGACTTATACCTCTACCGCCTCATGTTGGGTACCAACATCTTCGCAATGGCGTAATGATGCTATTAATCTGAATGCCTATGCAGGGCAATCAAATGTGATGCTTTCATTTGAAAATACTTCAGCCTGGGGTAGCTGGATTTATATAGATAATCTGAACATTACCGGTGCTGTGGGAATTAAAACAGAAATCGCTTTATCAGGAATATCTATTTATCCTAACCCGAGCGCTGATGGTAAATTTAAAGTTGACGTGAAAAAGAACCAAGGAGACGTTAATAAACTGGGCGTTTATGATGTGTTGGGCAATAAAGTGTACGATATGAATCAGAAAATGGTTGGTTCGTTTGAGATAGACTTAAGCAATTTAAGCAACGGCACTTACTTTGTTGAAATAGCAAAAGACGGAAGATCCGTATTTACTAAAATCGTAATCAGTAAATAAGAATTCGATTCATTCCTGAAAAAAACAAAAGCCCCGGCAGTGTTCGGGGCTTTTTAATTTGATATGAGTCAAAAAAATTAAACCGGTTTGTAAAAGGTGATGAAGAAAGCGAACAGAATAACTGTGCAGGTAATAAAGGTTATGGCAAAGGTCATTTTACTTAAAGTCTTTTTATTGAAAGGTGTTTTTTCTTTGCTGCCGATATTTTTAATAAGTTGAACCAGTTCTTTCCTGAAAATTACTCCGAGCACGACGTATGGTATAGTCAGCAAAAAAATAATGCCTGTATTTAAGCCTTTGGCCACCGAGTTCGGATTATTTGCTAAAGAACTCTCGGCTGCGGCCTTACACATGGCGCATTGCGAGTAAGCCGCATAAGAAGCTATCGCAAAAAACAAGGCGGTATAAATTATTCTTTTGCTCATGTACTTAAAACGGGTAGTACGGTTTCACCATCAAATATACAACAACTCCGGTAATTGTAACGTACAGCCATACTGGATAGGTAAAACGAACTATTTTTTTGTGTTTGGTAACTTCATTCTTCAAACCATACCAAAACGACAATAAAATAATGGGTAAAACCCCTGCGGCTAAAATGATATGACTGGTAAGTATAATTAAATAAAAACTGCGGTTACCGGCGGTGGCTTTTTCAGCCTCATCCAGAATACCGTTGTGGTCGGAGTCGCCGAATTTTACATCAGGCATAAAAAAATGTGTCAGTATGTAAGATACCAAAAAGATGGAAGAAAGAAAAAATGCCGTAAGGTTTATTTTTTTGTGCAGGCTTATTTTTTTATTCTTAATAGCCCATAAGGAAAACAAAAGTAAAATGGTGCAGGTGCCATTTATAAACGCGTTTAATGGCGGAAGGTACTGCACAAAACCTGGCATTATCCCGGGCTGAGGTAAAATTTTACGGTTAAGAATTACAACCACGGCAAATACAAAAATGCTTACGGCTGCTACTATTCGGAATACGGCTTTATCACTCATTATTATTTTATTTTAATCCGTGTTAATCTGCGAAATCCGCAGCTATTTTTCTTTTTTAAGAATTGAAATATCCTTTATTAATTTGTCAACCTGCAAACTGTCAGTGCCGTCGTATACTCCGCGTATGCGGCGTTGTTTGTCTACCAATAAAAACTTTTCGCTGTGTACAAAGCCTTCGGGTGTTCCGTCATCCTGCGCGCTTACCAGGTAACTTTTTTCTGCCAATGAGTTAATGTCTTTTTTATTTCCAGTTAAGAAATGCCATTTATCTTTTATGGCTTTGTATTTGCCGGCGTATTCAAACAAAACTTCAACTGTATCGTGCATGGGATTTACCGTGTGAGAAAGAATCAAAATATCATTGTCGTTTTTAACGGCGTCTTGTACGCGTATTAACTGAGTGCTCATAGCCGGACAAATATTCTGGCAAGTGGCAAAAAAGAAATCGGCAATGTAAATTTTACCTGCTGTATTTCTTTGCGAGATGGTTTCTTTATATTGGTTGGTCAACGAAAAATCACCAATGGTATGGTAAGTGGTATCGCCCTCGGCAACTGATTTTTTAGAACCATATACAGGTAGGAGTAAAGCAGCCTTTTCTTCTTTTTTTGGTGAGTTGCAGGAAAAAAGAAAACCTGAAATAATCGTGATAACAAAAACCAAAAATTTTGTGTTATTCCGGGCCCCGTTGTTTTGCGAGGAATCTTTCCTATAAACAGCCGGATGTTTCGTGAGCAACTCGGATTCAGTGCGACAAGAAAGAGAATTATTATTTTTTAATATCATTTTGTTTAAGTGTTTGCGCGTACTCATCGCGTATTTTAAGGTGTTGGTATTCCTGTATCATGCGTTTTACTTCGGCGTTAAAGGTAGGGTCGTAATAGCCGCGGATGTGGCGTTTTTTGTCTATCAACATCATAAAATAATCAAAAACATAAACAGGTTTTTGTTTGAAGTAGGTTTCCGACAGAAACTTAACCCTACTTGAATTTTCATAATCAATCAACAAAGGGTAAAAGTTGAGTAATTTTATTTTCAGAGAATCAAAATCTCCTTTCAGCTCAATTCCTTCTTTAAAATTATTTGTAGCGCCAGCCACATCAGAAACCAAAAATATCGGTATATCTTTTAAATCTTTTGATTTATATTTTAGATAATCATAAATCCCATCAAGCTTGTATCCTTCATTTCTAAGTTTACTATCAAGAAATAATAATACATAAACGGGATAGTTAGTGGTGTCAATGGTCGTACTATCTCCTACCCACATTTTAATGGTTACATTAGAATTTTCTTCATCTTTAAAGCTATCCGTTTTAATAAAAACTTTTTTCCAGTAATAAACATCCGGCACACTCCAATAAACCGTATCCCCTTTAGCATCTACCGTTTTAGGCCCGAAGTAAGCCATTTTTTTAAAATTGGCCTGGGTAAGTTCAAACACAAAATAAATAAGCGAAGGAAAAATAATAATACTCAGTAAAACGATTTTCTTTTTCATGTTATAAAACGCGACAAAGATAAGTATTAAAATGCTGTATACCCTCTTCTTGCAGGAGAGGGAAGGTTAAGGTCGGAAAACAAAAACCCCCGCTTTTGGCAGGGGTTATATTAATATTTAAGTATGGTTTACTCGTGGTGCTCTCCACCGCCTTCTTCAGCATGTCCGCCGTGCGCTTTCACACCCGGCGAGGGCTTAATATGCTTTAAGCTTTCAGGCATAGGTTGCCCGTGCTCGGTACGTTTATCAACCTGTTGTTGCTTATAGCCGAATTCAAGATTGGTGTTGTTTTCAGGATAACCGGTATAAGTACCTTCAACAAGAATAATAAAGATAAGATAAATAATAAACACCGAGTAAGGTGCAAGAATCACATACCTGAAAAACTTGGTCTCGTCAATAAGGTGCATAAACACCAAAACGATACCTGCAGCTTTTGCAATAGTAAAGAAAATGAAAAACACTTTTAAAAACATACCGCCGGTTAAGCCCCACTTAGTAGCATTAAATCCAACGAATAATTCTAAAAGGGTTATGCCTAATAAAATCCAAAATACACGCCACAATTTTTTGCGGACTTTTTTTCCATCTTCTTCACCATGCTGATACATGGTTTCGTATACCGGGTAATTATCGTGAAATTCCATACGTTATTATTTTATGGTTTAAATTTTTAATTTTTTTACAGGAGATAGAAAAACGTAAATACAAACACCCACACCAAATCCACAAAGTGCCAGTATAAACCTACTTTCTCAATCATCTCGTAATGCCCGCGGCGCTCATAAGTACCAATTAACACATTTATAAATATCACACAATTTATGACGACTCCGCTGAATACGTGGAAACCGTGGAAACCGGTTATAAAGAAAAAGAAGTTTGCAAACTGCGGAACACCATATTCGTTAACCAACATATTAGCGCCATAAATGGTTTTCTCTACATATTTTCCCTGGTCAATATCCCAAACTTTGCGCAAAGCGCCTTCCGAAGTTCCTTCAATAAAATGCCACCACTCCCAGGCCTGAGAGCCTACGAACATTAAGCCACCGATAATGGTTAAGAACAGCCAAATGACTACTCCTTTACGGTAATTACGATGCCCAGCCTCTACGGCAAGCACCATGGTAACCGAACTCATGATCAGGATGAAGGTCATTAAACCCACATATGCCAACGGAACGTGCGCTTTTACAAACGGAAAGTGCGTAAATACGTTTTCTGCTACGGGCCATACACCTGAGTATTTGTGACGGATAAATCCGTAAGCACAAAGTAAGCCGCTGAAGGTTAAAGCATCTGAAACAAGGAAGAACCACATGAAAATTTTCCCGTAACTCATACGGAAAGGTGATTCACCGCCCTGCCAGGCTTTCTTTTGGTCAAATTCTATTGCGTGAGCCATATTTTAGTTTGATGGTAAAACGTTGCAATTTTAGCGATTTAAATACAAAAAAAGAAATAAAATTACCCACAATGCCCCCAAAAAGTGCCAAAAAATGGCGCAAAGCGACAAGCCTAAGTAATTTTCCGACGAATATTTCTTCCTCAATACCTTAAAAGAGGTTACTGTAAGAGCTATTAATCCCCCAACAATGTGTAAAAAGTGCATGGAAGTTATAACATACATGATGGAGCCCGCTACGTTACTTTGCCTTCCGGCAAATACAATTCCTTGCATAAATAATTCTCTCCATGCTGCAACCTGAATTACGCAAAAAGTAATTCCTAAAAGCAGTGTTAATAAAGTTCCTGTTCTTGCACCGCCATAATTATTTACCGCGATTGATTTTTGCGCCCACCAGATTGTTAAACTGCTTATAAGAATAATGGCGGTACTCACAAAAAACAAAGAAGGTAAATTAAATACCAGCCAGTTTCCGTTACCGTGCATTACTAAATCATAACTGCAAAACCCACCGAAAAAAACAACCATGCTGGCCATTGCCCAGTATAGCATGTTCTTTTTTGCTTTTTCGTTTACTTTTTTATCGATCAAATAATTTATTTCCATAAAGCGCCGCACATTATTGCAATTTGAACAAGAGGTAAATATAAAAACGAACCGAACATCAGTCTTCGCGCTGAAATCAAATCCATTTTAAGGTAAAGTGTAATTGCCTGCAGCAAAAAGAAGAAACCGAAAAGGAAAACAAAAAGGCCCGACACTAAATTTGCCAAATCAAAAATTTGCGGCAACAAACTTACGGGAATAAGAAATATAGTATAAACAACAATCTGAAACGCGCTGCTTTTATCACGCCCTCCCAATGAAGGAAGCATAAAAAAACCGGCTTTTTTATAATCGTCGTGGCTAACCCAGGCTATGGCCCAGAAGTGAGGGAACTGCCACATAAATTGCACAGCAAATAATAGCCATGCGTGAAAAGTAAATTCGCCAAAACCATCGCTACCGGCAACCGCGCCGATTAATGTTGGTATCGCTCCCGGAAAAGCGCCCACAAAAACTGAAAAAGGCGTCCTTCTTTTAAGAGGAGTATAAACCCCCGCGTAAAGTAAAACGGATAAAGCGCCCAATAAACCGGATAACATATTTACATAAAAACTCAAAATAAAAATTCCTCCGAAAACCAACAGACTACAAAATATAAAAGCTTCGGATTTGGTTAGAATATTTTGCGGTAAAGGGCGACTGCCGGTACGTGCCATTAGTTTATCTAAATTTCTTTCAATGATTTGGTTGAAGCCGTTTGCCGCGCCGGTAACTAAAAATCCGCCTGCGATTATTCCTATAAGTTTTGTGATGTTTACTTCTGCAGTGATCGTAAAATAACTTATAACAGCCGATAACACGACTAAAAATGATAACCTGAATTTGGTAAGTTTTATAAAGCCCTGTACTTTATTGTAGCTAACCGTTATGGGTTGGTTTACTTCCTGAACAGGTATTTCGGTTTGGATTTCTTCCACGGTTTGGCAGAGCGCAAAAATACAAACAAAACAGCCTCAAAAAACCATTTTTTAAAGCTTGTGAAAAAGAAAAATCCCCCGTTGCGTTACAGCCTGCGGAGGATTTAAATAAATTAAAAAGTTCTGTTTATCAGTTATATAAGAGTGCCTTTTTCTTTGGCTTCTTTACCGTGCTTATGTAACTGAAGAGTCCAGTAGGCAAGTAAAACGATAATTATTACCCAAACAACGGCATTGGTGTTGTTACCAAGTTTCTTTAAAATTTTAAAGCAAAATTCAAAAAATGCTGCTATGCCGTTCCAAAATGCTGTCCAAGTCATGGTGGTTATTTTTGTAAGTTTGTACAAATATAAAAGTATTTTCAATATCCGGGCATGATTTTACGCACATTAAAAATTAACGATTACCGTGCCCGGGTATACCTCTTTGTTTTTTCAGTTTTAACAGGGCTCTTCGCGGTTAGTTTTTCGGTTAATCATATTTCTGTTTTTGCCAATAGCGCGGCGTCTTTTTTATTTAACGGAACGGATTATTCTTTTTTTAATGCAATTTGGTTTAAAGCGGCCGGAGTTTTATTGTTAGTAGCCAACGTTGTTTTGTTTGATTATGTTTTATCATCGCAGGAACTGGTTGAAAAAAACAATCATGTGCCCGCTTTTTTATTGGGACTGTATTTTGCTTATTCTTTGCAGGAAAATCCTTTGCATCCGCAACTGTTTGCGCAATTGCTGCTGACACTTTCTTACCAAATGTTTATTTCTACCTACAGGATAGAGCGTGCAGCGCCCGGAGTTTTTAACGGGGCTTTTTGCCTGAGCTGTGCAGTAATTTTATACCCGCCGTATTGGATGTTTTTTGCTTTGGGATTTATTTGTCTCGGAGTTTTAAGGCCTTTTAATACCAGGGAATACAGTCTTGTTATCGTTGGTATAGGACTGCCTTACCTGTTTTATTATACGGTTCTTTTTTTATGCGATCAGTCTCTCCGAAAACCGGTTCAAGATATCTTAAACTCGTTTCAACGGCCTTCGTTGCCGAAGTATTACAACGGAAGTTTTTTAATAAATTTTACCACGGTACTTATAATTTTATTTACCGGGATTTATTTTTTTGGCAAGAGTATATCCAGCAAAATGAAAACTCAAAAGGCTCTCACGGTTTTTATGTGGTCACTTATCCCTTGTGTTGGTGCAATGTTTATAACTAATAACCACTATGTTTTTACGGCACAAATGGCGGTTATGCCCCTCAGTTTGTTTACCGGAATTTATTTTGGCAGCGCAAAAAGGCGTATTTTAGCGGAAATTTTATTATTCTTACTTGTAGCGGTACTTATTGTAAGTATACTTCAGCACGCAGAAATAAACACGATTAAAATTTAAAAAAAATGAAATAATCATCATTCAATAAAAAAACAAGAACCAATGATGATTATACCATTTGACAAAAACTAAAAATAAAAAACAAATGAAATTCGGAGTAGTTGTTTTCCCGGGGTCTAATTGTGATGAGGATATGGTTTATGTATTACAGCACATCATGAAACAAGAAACTGTAAAATTGTGGCATAAGGATAAAGATTTGCAGGGCTGCGATGCCATTATATTGCCCGGTGGTTTTTCCTATGGAGATTATTTACGTTCGGGCGCCATTGCACGCTTTTCTCCCATCATGGAAAAAGTTGCGGAGCACGCGGCTAAAGGCGGATTTTTATTGGGCGTATGCAATGGTTTCCAGATTTTGTGCGAAGCGGGTTTATTGCCCGGGGCATTATTACTCAATACCAGCCGTAAATTTTCCTGCAAAAATGTTTTTATAAAGGCGGTTAATACTGATAGCATTTTAACTAATGCTATTCCGAAGAATAAAGCCCTGAAAATTCCTATCGCGCATGGCGAAGGAAATTATTTTACCGATGCAAAAACGTTAAAATCGTTGCATGGTAATAATCAGATTCTTTTTCAGTATTGCGATGAGAGCGGAAATGTTACAGACGAAGCTAACCCAAACGGGTCTCTAGAAAATATTGCAGGCGTTTGCAATGCAGGCAAGAACGTATTCGGTATGATGCCGCATCCCGAACGCGCTGCCGACAAAGAATTATTTAACGAGGATGGAAAATTTCTTTTCGAATCTATTATTAAATCTTTTGTTACTGCATAACAGCCTTTTGCACGTAGAGACGCAAAGAGCGCAAAGAAATAATTGCCTGAACTCTTCACATGCCTTGCATCTCTGCGTGAAAAAAACCTTGTGAGAAAATGAGCAGTCCCGACCTTACCAAAAACCCCTGGCTAACTAAAACTACAGAAACTGTTTACGAGTCGGCATGGATTAAAGTCAGCAAAAGCGATGTACTTAATCCTGCCGGCAATCCTGCTATTTACAGTGTGGTACATTTTAAAAATTTGGCCATTGGTATTTTGGCAATCGACAAAGAATATAATATTTGGTTGGTAGGACAGTATCGTTACCCCGTTAATGAATACAGTTGGGAAATTCCCGAAGGAGGAGGAAAGCCGGATGTAAATCCTGTTGAATCCGCGCAGCGCGAATTAAAAGAGGAAGTAGGTATTGTGGCGAAAAATTATACGGAATTGATGCGTTTGCATTTAAGTAACTCCGCAACTGATGAATTAGCTATAACATACCTGGCAACCGATTTATCATTTGAAGAAGCCGAGCCCGAGGAGAGCGAAGTGCTGCAAATAAAAAAGCTTCACCTTAATGAAGCTTTTGAATTATGTATGCAGGGTAAAATTACCGATGCAATCAGTGTGGCGGCTATACAAAAAGCCAAATGGCTTTACGATAACAAGCAACTGAAAGTTTAGTGATGGCCCCCGGCCTCTTTCTTTTCTTCAGTAGGTTTTTCACCTTCTTTAACTTCGCCTTCTTTTTTCTCTTCTGTTACGCTTTCTTTCTTTTCTTCGGCTGCAGATTCTGCTTTTTTCTCTTCGGCCTTTCCTTCCATTTTCTCTTCGCAGGCTTTGGCGCACTCTTTACCTTCTGCTTTGCATTTTTCCATGCATTCTTTTGTGCATTCTCCGCCTTCTTTGCAGCAACCCTGTTCTTTAGGGCCGTCGCATGCTTTTAAGCAAAGAAATACTACAAACCAAAACGTTAAAGCAAATGCAATGGGTATACCAAAGTAAACTCTCTTCGGCGATTCTTGATGATGACTATCTTGTGACATAAATAAGATTTTGTTCAAATTTATCATTTTCTGCTTATTTAACAAAAAGAGGACGTAGGAATTTAATAACCACTTATGTGTTAAAAGCCGCCAGATACCAAAAAGGCCTTTTAAGGCGGAAAATGCAGCTTAAATTAGCAGTACTAAAACTAAAGGTATGAAAACAAATATACGCTTACTGATAGTACTTCTACTTATTATTCTAAAAATTAAACTTGTTTCACAAAGCTATTGGGGATATGGTGTGACAATGTATCCGTGTAACACAGGAGGAAGTCCGATAAAACGAAGTTCTTTTACGATTGACAATAATGGAAATAAATGGATTGGGTTTAATTCTGGAAATGGCTCTTCGATGCAATTAGTAAGATATAACGGCACTTCCTGGTGGAAGATTCCTTCTATAATAATCCCTAATAGAAAAGTAAATGCCTTAACCGTAGATGGATTGAACAACATTTGGGTTGGAACAGATTACGGAATTTATGTTTTTCAAGACACGAATCTAGTTTCTCAATATTCTCATTCAAACTCAACCTTGATTTCAGATACTATAGTAAGTTTAGCTGCAGGCGGTGGTAATATTTATGTAGGCACTTGTAAAGGATTATCAATTTTTAACGGAACTTCTTTTATAAATTATAATCATTCAATAAATGGGTTGTCACATGATACTATTTATTCAATTGCCTATGAAAGTACTTCATCGGTTTGGTTAGGTAACAAAGGTGGGTTAGAAAAATTTTATGGATCAGGGTTTACTTACTTTTATAATTTAGGTGGGTTGGGTTCTGATTCAGTTTTATGCATTTATATAGATTCGCAGAATAATAAATGGTTAGGCACAAATCATCATGGAGTGATTAAATATGATAATACTAACTTTTTTACCATGACTCAGGCATATGGTACACCAACCGGAGTCGGTTGGCCTGTAAAAACTTATAGTATTGGTAAAGGCCCTAATGGCGGTGTATTCTTTTCCAGTCACCATTCAGACTTATTTGGCCCTTTTGGTTCTATTCAAAAAGGCTCTTTGGAGGTAATTAACAATTCCGTCAATATTTATGGATATGTGGCGGGGTGCAGTAAATCTCCTACCTTTAATTATAACGTTTTTGGGTATGATCCGATTATTAATAAAGTGTTTTATGTTGATGTAAGTGGTCTCACTGCTTTCCTTTTTTCATTTGATACTTCTTTACCGGGAGTCTCGACAATAAACCAAAATAATTCAGATTACCTGGATATTAATAATGTAAAGGCTCTAATAAATTCGAATGATGATTTAGGATGGGATTTACAGGGTAGTAAGTATTTTGTTCCGGCAAATTCTAAATCATCACCCTTGAAAGCAGCTTCTCTGTGGATTGGTGGTTATCATAATGGCGCTTTGCACATGGGTGCAATGACTTACAGGCAAAACGGCATAGATTTTTGGCCTGGCCCTCTTGACACCATAAAAGATACGATTGATGTAAATACACAAAACGCTTTTAACCGGGTTTGGAAAATAAATCGTTTTGATATTGCTAATTTTATTTACAACTGGAATGCCGGCAATGTACAAAACGGAACATTTATTCCCCATCCTAATATTTTAAGTTGGCCCGCACACGGACACGGAGCTTATTCAAGAAGACTCGCGCCTTTTGTGGATGTAAACGGTAATGGTATTTATGACCCGATTCATGACGGAGATTATCCTTTAATTAAAGGCGACCAAATGATTTGGTGGATTTTTAATGATAATGGCGCAAAACATTCGGAAACGGCATCTTACAATATGGGTATTGAAGTGCATGCAAGGGCCTATGCGTATGTATGTCCTAATATTACGGATAGTAACAAAGTTCTGAACTATACCACTTTTTACAATTATAAAATTATCAATCGTTCTGCAAACAAATATGATTCGTGTTATATTTCAAACTGGATGGATACTGATTTAGGATATTACCTTGATGATTACATAGGTTGTGATGTAATGAATAATTACGGATATACATTAAACGGAGATAACTATGATGAAGATGCAAATGGTATGACAGGGTATCATACAAATCTCCCCATATTTGCCTGCAATATTTTAAATGGCCCATCAGCAAATCCGAGTGATGGTATAGACAATAATAACAATGGCGTGATTGATGAAGCCAATGAAAAATGCCTGATGCATACATTTACTTATTATACGAACACAGGTGATCCTCAGTCTGGTAACCCGTTTACAAATTCGCCGCAACAATACTATAATTTTATGGAAGGGAAATGGAGAGACGGCACTCATTTAACCTATGGAGGTAATGGTACAAACCAGACTAATCCAAGATGTAATCATTTATTTTTAGGTAATTCTGATCCCTACGGAATTAGTATGGGAGGCTCTATCGCAAATCCGATTCTTCCTCCCGGTAGTTTTGGTACAACAGGTTGGACTCAACAGCAAGCAGGCGTTGTAAAAAATGATATGCGTTTTTTAACAGGTGTTGGGCCTTTTACTATGCAACCCGGCGGAAGCTATGAATTTGACTGCGCTTTTGTTTTTTCGCAAGATTCAGTTAATTGTGATTCGAATGCAGTTTGTGTACTTACGCGCGCGCAACAGGATAACATACGCGTTAAAAGATGGTTTGATACACAAAGCTTTCCTTCCTGTTTAAGTCTTGGCGGAGTTGGAATACAGGAAAACGCAAATCATCAATTGCCGGTAAAAATTTATCCGAACCCTGCTTCCAATTATATTTTTATTGAGTTGATTGAACAAAAAAATAATGTAAGCATAGAAATTTTTGACATGCTTGGAAATCTTGTAAAAGCAGGAATATTCAATAATTCGCAAAAATATATTTCTATTCCAATTGAAAATTTAAGTAAGGGCTTGTACTCCGTACGGATTAAATCTGAAAACGTTTTAGATGTTAAAAAATTCATTAAAGACTGAGCTGTTATAAATTCTACATATTATATTGCGTAGTTTGGTTTTTTTTCTAATTTAGATTAAAATTAAACCCACACAACATGAAAAAAACTACAATTACATTAGCCTTTTTGCTGTTTCTGGCTTTTCAAACGGCATTTTCTGCAAACATTAATATTACCATCAGCGGTTTTACTTATAGTCCTAATGCTACAACCGCAGTTGTCGGTGATGTGGTTACCATTCAGGCAAGTACTACGCACCCGCTTGTACAGGTTGACCAAACTAATTGGAACGCGAATACTCCTACTCCGGTTAGCGGAGGATAGGGAACAAAAACTGCTTCCTATACTTTCACTGTCACCACCGCTGCGAATATTTATTACGGGTGCGCCAATCACATGGCCAGTATGGGCATGAAAGGCATGATAACTGTTAGTGCCAACAGCATTAACCAAATTGTTGCAACCGCGTACAGTATTGATCTTTATCCGAATCCGGTTACTAACGGCGAGTTTACAGTTAAGACCGAAGGTAATATTCAGCAAGGAAAAATAATGTTGTACAACGAAGAAGGAAAATTATTGGAAACACACAACCTTGAAGGCGCTTCTACTTCCGTAAAAACAAAATTACCTTCGGGTGTTTATTTTTATACGGTAATGGTTGGAACCAATGCTGTTAAAAAAGGAAAATTTTTAGTGAATAGTGCTAAGTAAAAAAATTATTCTGTAAAATCTTGCGGAGTCGGGGTGCGCGAAAAGATTTTGAGTATAGTTAAACTCGCAATTTTTAGAAATAATTTTACGCTGGTACTTTAATCTTCAACCTTTCAAAGCCAAACTCTAATATTTTATCAATAAATTCATAAGGCTTGTAATGATTAATAGCTGCCTGATGGAATATACAAGTAGCCGGGGTCATACCCGGTAAAGAGTTTACTTCTACAAAAATAATTTCGGTACGGCAATTTTCAAACACACGCACAAAGGCATCTATTCTGCAATAACCCGTAACTTTTAAAGCGTAAGCAGCTTTTTTTAATTCTGCTTTTACCTGGTCTGAAATTATTTGGCGATCTTTTGCATCTTGGGCGTAGCGCGCAGGTGTAATGTTTTGTCCTTGTCCCGCTAAAAATTTTTCTTCCAAACTCAATACATCACCACCGCTTAAAGCTTCGCTGGCTTCAAATACTTCGTATTCTACTTCTCCTTTGTTATTATATTTGGTAAGCATACCGCCGGTGATTTCTAAAAAGTGTTGAGCATCTTTTTTAGAAATAAGTTCTTCCACTAAAATTACATTCTTACGTGGAAATTCTTCTTTGTCTTTTATATGAAGAATTTCAGATGCTTGTTTATCCAACAGCTCTGTATTTCTGAAAATTAACTTGGCAAAAGCCTCAAACTCGGCGAAATTCCGTATTTTTTTTACAGCGCTGCTGCAACCATCATCAACCGGTTTTGCAATGAGCGGGTATTTTATTTTTTCGGAAATTGTTTTTTCAACTTCGGTTTTCTTGTTCTTCCAATCCTCTTCGCTTACTAAAATATGTTCGGCCACCAACATGCCGTTTTGTTTTAGTATTTCGTTGGTAACATATTTATTAATAGTAATCTCTGAACTTGCTTTGCCGGAGCCGTTATAAGGCAGGCCAAATTTTTCCAGTTTTTCCTGCACGTTTCCGTCTTCTCCGGGGCGTCCGTGCAGAGCAATGAACACGGCATCGACTTTTTTAGCAAGGTCTTTGTAGGTCAGAATTTCAGGTTTTGCCAATATATCGGCCGAAGAAAATTTTTCGGTGATGTGATGGCATTGTTCAATAATTTCTTTCACAACGGGATGCACTAAATATTTTTCAATTTTTTCTTTAATATCGTCGGCATTATCTTTCAATAAAATATTAATGGGCACCTGGTACAAAATATGATTGTCATTATTCCCTGTAAGGAAAACGGGAATCGGAGCATATTTTTCGGAAGAAGAAAGTTTCTCATAAATATTCCTTCCGCTCTCAACCGAAATATGTCTTTCACTCGAGTAACCACCAAAAATAACTGCTACGCGGGTTTTATTTTTTACCGCCGATTTATCTTTATTGATTAAACTCTCAAGGCGGTTCATTATTCCGTTATATAAATTTGCACCATTACTTTGTTTAATGCGTTTTACAAGCGAGGTATGTATGATGTAAGTTAAAAATTGCGAGGGGTTTAAGCCAATCTCGGCAGCCTGATGAAAAAAGAAAGATGAAGGCATCATGCCTGACGTTGTGTTAGGGTCATTTAAAAAAACTTTCCCTTCTTTAGTTATAAATCCGTCAATACGCGCGTAAACATCAAATCGTAGCGCAGAAAATAAATCTTCGCAATCTTTTCGTATTTTATTTATTTGCGCAGCAGGCAAATCAATCGGCGTTATTTTTCTTGATAATCCGGGTAAGTACTTACTTCTGTAATCAAATAATTCTTTCCCTTTTTTAATTTCGGTAGGAGGCAGGGCAATCGCTTTTCCGTTTTCATCTTCCAGTACAATGCAACTGAATTCGCGCCCTTCAATAAATCCTTCAATTAAAACAAGGCCTTCGCCGTCTAATGATTCAAGGACAACACCCGGTTTTGTTTTTAATTCAGAGTTTAAAAACTCAATTAATTTATTGGGGTCGTAAATAATTTTATCGCCGGCTTTAACGGGCATGCCTATTCCTTCGCGTATGTCGGACAAGGTGCGGATTAATTCAAATTTTCTTTCATCATTCAGTTTGTTCCACTCTCCGGCTTCAATCCATTTTGCAAATAAAGCTTTTTCAACGGCGTCCATAAAGGCCATTTCGTTCTCAAACATTAAAATGCTTATACCAATAGATGAGCCCTGATTTGCGGGTTTTACAACTAAAGGGAATTTTATTTTTTCTTTTACCTCGGCATACAGAGTTTCGCAATTTCCACCTAAAAAATTCTCGCGGGTAACAGCCATTACACCAGGGCTGTTAAAACCGGCGTTAATCATAAATTGTTTTTGTACTGCTTTGTTAATGCCAATGGCCGAAGATAAAATACCCGAGCCGGTATAGGGAATTTTTAAATATTCCAGAAAGCCCTGAATTTTTCCGTCCTCTCCGTATGGGCCGTGCAAACATAAAAATGCGATATCAATTAAACTGTGAAGTTCTTCCGGTTTTATTTTTTTGCCGATTTTCTCAATGAGTTTATTTTGGTGTTCAGCGTTTAAATCGCCCAGGTTTTCAGCGTAAAGCTGAAATTGTGTATTGTTTACAGGAAGAAATTCAACAGGAGGATAAAAATCGCGTATAGAACCTTTGTAAATGTATTGCCAATCGAGCAGCACAAAATTATTAAAGCTGTCAACGAATACAGGTATTGCTTCAAAAAGCGATTTGTTTAAATTGTCGTAAACGGTTCTTCCGCCCGCAAAAGAAACTTCACGCTCTTTTGAAACACCTCCGAATACAATTCCTACTTTTATTTTTTCAACCATAAAACAAGTACAAAATTAACCAATTCAAAGGTAAAAGTAAGGGGATTAATTAAAGCGGCTGATTCTTTAAGAAATCAACCAACTTATTCACAGCCAGGGCGCGATGACTAATCTTGTTTTTTTGACTGATTTCCATTCTGGCAAAGGTGACGTTATAACCATCGGGCATAAATACCGGGTCGTAGCCAAAGCCCTGTGTGCCTTGTTGTTCGTTGGTAACTTTGCCGTCAATCTTCCCTTCAAAAAAGCATTCGCGTCCGTTTAATAAGAGGGAAATAACGGTTTTAAAACAGGCTTTCCGATTGGTTTTACCTTTCAGTTCGCTTAAAAGTTTTTGCATATTATCAGCTGCAACTTGTGCCGGGCCCGCATATCGTGCTGAATAAACTCCGGGCGCACCTCCTAATGCTTCAACTTCCAGTCCGCTGTCGTCGGCAAAACAATTTAACTTAAATTTATCGTAAACGTATTTTGCTTTTAAAAGCGCGTTGCCTTTTAAAGTATCAGCCGTTTCGGGAATTTCTTCGGTTACATTTAAATCGCTTAACGAAATAAGTTCCATACTTTTTGGTAAAAGCAATTGTATTTCCTGTAATTTATTTTTGTTATGTGTGGCGAAAACGAGTTTCAAGACTGTAAATTATTTAGGTTGCGGTGTATCATTTCCTCCGTCCAGTACCAAAGCCCATGCCCCGCTTTTTATTTTTTTCCAGGCCGAAAAATAATTGCCGTAATAAGTAGTATCGGGTGTGACGTATTTCCAGTTTCCCCAGCTAAAACCTAAATCGCCCGATGAGGAAGCTTCCGCCTCAACAGGTTCCCAGGTTAAAGAAGTAATTTCTTTTTTTGCCATAATTTTTTCGGCAAAAGCCAATTTGCCGATTATGGGATAAGCATTGTTATTGAATTTCACAAAACCATCGCCGGAATAATGTAAAAGCGCGTGGTTAAATCCAATTTCACTGGCAGTTTTACTCATGGCCTTGTCGGTTGCCATAATTTCTTCGGTTGCTTTTCTACTGAGGTCTTCAGGGCTGCAGGCTGCAAACAAAAAATAAAGAAGAGCAAATTTTTTCATTCACAAATTAAGGCAAAAAAAAGGGAAGCCGGAAGCTTCCCTCTGTAAATTTTATGGTAATCTTTTTAAGGAACAACCACTGTTTGTGTTGCTACAGGTGATGTAGTTAAAAGATTATTGAAAACAGTCTTTCCTGTTGCAATATCTGCATATGTTGAAGCGCCGCTGTTATACGAAATCGGATAAGCGATTAAATACAATGTGCTTCCTGAAGTTGCCCCGGCCGGATACAAAGTTGCACTGGCCACAATATTAGTTGTTACAGCAGTTGATGTGGCAGGAATATTTATCACCTGAAATCCAGAATAATTTCCGGGAGTATACGATACTGTGCTTGCGTTGCCGAAGAAAATAATTGCCTTGCGCGCTTTTGTGTCGCTACTTCCGGGTGTAACCGTAACCGTAACAGCCGGATTTGTAGCAACGGTTGAAGTAGCTACTGCGATACTCGTTAAAGAAAAAGAAGGAACTTGTGTCAGTTGTACGTGGGCTTGTATATATTGTGTACCACCACCTGTAAAGTTTAAAGAATTAACTTTTGTTGTGCCGTAACCTGTTTTGTTAAAATCAAGTTCGTAAGTACCCGTAGTAAGGTTCGGAATTTGAAACATGCCGGATGAAGTAGTTGAATCATGAACCGATGTAAGGGAGGGAATGGTAATATGAACCCCCGTAGCCGGTGTCATTAAATCGCCGTATTGGTCAAATAAATCAACATATCCTTCAAGTGTACCGCTCAGGTTAGGCCCGGTTGAACCGGTAGCTCCGGTAGCGCCCGCGGGGCCGGTAGGGCCTGTTTTCGTACAAGAAGTAAATGCCATAGCAATAATTGCGGAGGCTAAAAGTGTTTTGTGAATTTTTTTCATAGGTTAAATTTTTTTGTTTTGATGCACTAAAGTATACCAAAGTTTAATTGCCGCACCAATAAATTTTGTTAAAAATGAAAATGAGTAGTTTTATTAATGAGTAATTTAATTAAATAGTACATTTGCGCCTTTGTGAAAAATGTTTTATCATATAAATCCTCCGGTACCCGAATTATAGTTGCAATTTTTGCTATTCTCTGGTTTTCAACTAAGTTAAGTGCGCAGGGTAAAGACGGAGAAACGCATCATTTAGGTATTAATGAAAATAAATTTGATTCGGTTGAGAAATGGAGTTATCATTTCCAGTTGACCACAATTATGCAGGCGCATCCGGGTTTTAACGCTTTGTACAGCGGAAAAAACAGTTTGCAGGACACTGCCGAACACGCTCTTTCCCTTACCTCTACATTTTTTCTGGGAAGAAAACTATGGAAGGGCGCGGCTGTTTATTTTAATCCCGAAATTGCGGGTGGTTCAGGTGTAAGTTATGCATTGGGTTTAGCCGGTGCCGCTAACGGAGAGACATTCCGTATAGGAAGTCCCGCCCCCAGAATATATGTAGCCCGCGCTTTTATACAACAACATTTCGCAATAGGAGACTCAAAAACTGAACGGCAAAACTCTGATCAGAATCAATTAGCAGATAGTTTACCCGCGTCACGCGTTACAATTTCCGCAGGTAAATTCAGTCTCGCCGATTTTTTTGACGATAACGCATATAGCCATGACCCTCGAAGCGAATTCATGAATTGGGCTTTAATGAGTAACGGCGCATGGGATTATCCTGCAAACACACGGGGGTACACTTGGGGCGCGGTGATAGAATTAATTAAACCCGGGTATGCGATTCGTGTTTCAAGCTCGTTGGTAGCTTTAAAAGCTAACGGGCCTACGATGGACGTAAATGTAACCAAGGCACATGCCGAAACAATCGAGTTTGAAAAAAAATTAAATATTAATGGCCACCCCGGTTCCATACGTCTACTCGCTTTCGAAAATTTTTCATCAGCACCATCATATAAAAATGCCATACATGATATGGAAAACGGTGATAGTAATTTAGTTGCCGTGGCCATTGGTGCTAAGCCGGGCCCTTATTACGGGGGATTGAAATATGGTTTTGGTATAAGCGCCTGGCAGGAGTTAAGTAAAACAGTAGGCGTTTTTATGCGTGCCGGATGGAACGATGGAAAAACGGTTACCTGGGCTTTTACCGAGATTGATCGTTCGGTATCCGCCGGCTTAAGTTTTACGCCGTCATTTATTAAACGCCCTAATGATGAAATGGGAATTGCAGCGGTGGTGAATGATATTTCGCAGGACCATTACAACTATCTGAATCTTGGTGGATATGGTTTTATGCTTGGCGATGGCAAACTTACCAACTATGGTAATGAAACCATCATAGAATATTTTTATAAAGTGCGGTTAACATCTTCGTTTTGGTTAACGGCCGATTACCAGTTTATTATAAACCCCGGCTATAATAAAGACCGCGGCCCGGTGCATTTATTTGCCGGAAGGCTGCATATTGAGTTTTAATCAGAAAATTATTTTTATTTACCGGTTTTCTTAAGAACTTTGCGCGTCATAATTTAAATACCCGACTTTTTGAAACATACCCTTCTTTTAATTTTATTTTTTTTCAGTAACTTTTATGTTTTTTCGCAGCAAGATTCCGTAAAACTTCCTTTTTCCATTGCGCATGAAAAAAAATTATCCGACGAAGATTTAAAAAATAAGAAAGAAGGAACTTATGTTACAGGTGTTCCGCGTTTTAGTTCAGACCCCGTAAATGGTTTTGGTTACGGAGTTGAAGGGATGTTGTATTACAACGGTAAAAAATCCGACCCGTTTTTTAATTACACTCCTTATCGTCGCAAGCTTACCATTGAATTATTTAACACAACCAAAAACCAGAACGAAGTAGTTTTAGGATTGGATATTCCCTACATCTTTAATTCCAAATGGCGTTTCAGGGTAGAAGGAATTTATGAAAACGACCCTAACATGCTTTATTTCGGAGTGAACGAACAATCTTTGCAAACATTAACCAATCCTGAAACCGGAAATAATTTTTCTAATTATAGCCAATACGATAAATCTTTATCAGAAACTTACCGTAATTACAATCGTTGGGAAGAAAAAAACAATGTGGTTATGAACCTGAGCGCCGAACGCTCTTTTTTTAACAGCAAAATGCGGACAATTATCGGCTACAGGTTTGCAAACCTCGGTATCTCTTCATTTTCCGGTAATTCCTTTTTGCAAAATGATTTTATCAAAAATGCGGTAGTAGGGGTTGGGCGAACAACTGTAAACATGGCACAGGCAGGTATAGTTTACGATACACGTGATTTGGAATCTGACCCGGGCAAAGGGATTTTTGCCGAAATAACCAACGAGTTTTCGAATACGCTTTTAGGTTCGCAGTTTAATTTTAATAAAACTTTTTTCCAGATAAAGGCTTATCAACGCTTGTTCCCCTCTGTTTTTAAAAAACTTATTTTTGCTGTGCGTGGCGGAATCGGAAATACCATTGGCAATGCACCTTTTTATGAATACATGGAAGAGTGGAGTTCTGAAGGCGGTGTTTACGGAGTAGCGGGAGGGGGATTCAGTTTACGCGGATATAAACAATCGCGTTTTGCGGCACCTTACATAACTTTTATAAATACAGAATTACGTATGCGTTTCGCACAATTTAAAATTATGAAACAGCACCTTGCCTTAAGCGCCGTCCCGTTTTTTGATTACGCCGGTGTGGGTGATAATCTTGCGCGTGTATTAAGTTACAGTAACAATTACCGTTATTCGGAAGGATTGGGTTTGCGAATTGCGTGGAATGTCAGTACGATTTTACGTTTTGATTATGCCGTATCAAATGAAGATGCGCAATTCTTTTTTCAGTTCGGGCATACGTTCTGAATTTTTTTTCGCCACAGATTACACGAATCACGCAGATAAAATTATTGTATTTGTGGAAATTTAAAATTATCAGGGAAACAATCTGCGGAATCTGTGGCTTAACTTTTTCCTATTTTGTCTAATTATAAACGTGCAGCTGATTTCCATCCCAATTAGTATGGTATTGGTAAAGAGGAACCACTGCGGGCCCTTGTTGTACGCTTCCGTCAAAGATATTATAGATAGAGCCGCAAACACTGTCTTTACAAATAGTTGTATTGGCAGTTGGCACCCAAACAATCGCTTTGGTATTGGTGCATCCGTCTTTCGTACAATTCCTGTCGAAAGCCATAAACTGAGTTTGATTTACCCTGTAAATTAAAATTCCTCTGTTTTGGTATCCGTAACCGCTTACGTAAATATAACCACCCGTAACATTTAAAGGAAAAAATTGAGCCGAGCCCGCTAATATGGCAAAATTGACCTGCGCACTGGGTGCATTGGTATAAACGCAATTGTTTTGCACGTTTTGCGTGGTACTTTTTTTAGAGCAGGAAAAAATCATTCCGGCTAAAAGTAGTAGTAAACAGAATCTGGATTTTAACAACATTTTTTAATCAAACTCTTCAATTCAATAACTCAACAATTGTTAAGCCATGTAAAATTAAACAATTACTTTTGCACCTTAAAATCATGCAGGATAATTTAACAAATAATAGGCGCCCCTGGTTAAACCCGCTTATATACAGTGCTTTACTTATTGCAGGAGTGATTATTGGCTCTCTTATTTTTCGTGAACGTAAACCTGAAAAGTTTACGGGTAATCCGCATGCATCAGCAGGGAAAATTGATAATGTGTTGGATTTTATTGAGCAGAACTACGTAGATACTGTAAAAAGAAGCGATTTAGAGGAGAAAACGCTGGTTGCGATGCTTAATCAGCTTGACCCTCATTCAGAATACATTCCCGCTGCCGATTTACAACAGGTAAACGAGCCCTTGCAGGGAAATTTTGACGGGATAGGAGTGGAGTTCAATATTGTAAACGATACCATTTGCGTGGTGCATCCTGTACAGGGAGGGCCTTCGGAAAGTGTTGGCGTAAAAGCCGGCGATCGCATTGTAAAAGTGGAGGGAAAAAATTTAGCAGGCGTTAAAATAAGCAACAAAAAAGTTTTTGAAGCCCTGCGTGGAAAAAAAGGAACCAAAGTTAAGGTGAGTATAAAAAGAGCGGGAGTAAAAGAGCTTTTGGATTTCATTATTACCCGTGGAGAAATTCCGATTTACAGCATTGATGCCGCGTTTATGGCAGAGCCCGGTGTGGGTTACATAAAAATTTCTCGTTTTGCTGCGGCTACTTACGAAGAATTCAGAAAGGCATTTAATAAACTTAGTAAAGCCGGAATGAAAAAATTAATTCTGGATTTACGCGGAAATGGCGGAGGTTATTTAAATGCTGCTGTTGATATTGCCGATGAATTTTTAAGTAAGGGTATGCTGATTGTTTACACACAGGGAAAAGCAAGTCCCAAAAAAGTTTTTAAAGCAAGTGAGAGAGGAAGTTTTGAAAATAATCCTTTGGTGGTTTTAATTGATGAAGGTTCTGCTTCTGCCAGCGAAATTGTTTCGGGTGCTTTGCAGGATAACGATCGCGCGGTTATTATCGGCCGCCGTTCATTCGGTAAAGGATTGGTGCAGGAACAAATTGAAATCCCGGATGGCTCGGCATTACGTTTAACAACGGCGCGTTATTATACTCCTTCGGGCCGTTGCATACAAAAATCGTACAGCAAAGGATTGGAGGCGTATTACAGTGAAGAATTTGACCGTTATGAAAACGGTGAAATGTTAAGTGCCGACAGTATTCATTTTGCTGACAGTTTAAAATACAAAACGGTTAGTGGTAAAACAGTGTATGGTGGCGGGGGTATTATGCCGGATGTGTTTGTGCCGATTGATACATCGTTCCGCACCTCGTATTTAAATAAAGTTTCTTATAAAGGCATTGTCAGTGATTTTGCTTTTAATTACGCAGATAAACATCGTTCAGAGTTTTCGACTTATAAAACTGCTGCTGATTTTGTAAAAAATTATAATCCTCCGCCTTCTTTGTTGGCAAGTTTTGCAGAGTATGCCCAAAAGCAGGGAGTAGAAAAAAATGAGGCACAGTTAAAAAAATCGATGATATATCTAACAACTCAGTTAAAGGCTTTAATAGGCCGTAATTTGTACGATAGCGATGCATATTTCCCGGTTATATTAAAGGATGACAAGGCCTTTAAGGCGGCCTTGCAAAAATTAGAGAGTAAATAATAAAAATTTGCAGATTTTTCTAAATTATGTACATTTGCAACCCCAAAGTGTAATAGCTTTGGGGAGCAAGCGGAAATAGCTCAGTTGGTAGAGCGTAACCTTGCCAAGGTTAAGGTCGCGGGTTCGAACCCCGTTTTCCGCTCAAAACCCTCTCATTGAGAGGGTTTTTAAATGATTATCCGCTCAAAAAAATGCTTGGGTGGTGGAATTGGTAGACACGCAGGACTTAAAATCCTGTGACCTTAACAGTCGTACGGGTTCAAGTCCCGTCCCGAGTACAAGCCAGAAACCCCTGCCAGTTGGGGGTTTCAAGGGGGATAATCAGAATAAAGAGCCTCTCAGAAATGAGAGGCTTTTTTATTGAGGTAAAACATTTTGATATTGTGAAGTAATGTCGGAAATATTAAATCTTTTTATGGAGATCAGAAGAACCCATTTTGGCCATAATATGGTTTTTCAATATGGATTTGGCCAAAATGAATATATTCATTTTAGCCGTATAGATTATCAGGCACTAGTTGCACACCCCACACTTAATATAATGGAAAATATTTGTATTTAATTTGCTTTTAAGTTGAATAATATTGTGTTTTATACCAAGATATGCCATTTTAGTTGCTATGCTTTCAAAGAACATACCGAAGGATAATTAAAAATTGCGTAAATTAATAATAAATTTGAATGTATGACACCACATTTCCCTTGCAGAAATTTAATAATTAACAGCTTGCAGGGATTTACCGAAAAACAATTCGCTTTCGATTTTGCTTATAGCATCCAACCGGGTTTTAAACCTTTTGCCGATTCTAATTTTATAACCAGAAAAATCGAATATTATGATTCGCTATTTCGATTATTCGAAGACGAGATATACCAAACTACCTTTTCCGGAAACATAACACTTATCAATAGCTTATTTCTTGATATTAAAGAACGAAGAAAATATTTATTTCCTATTCGTGAGAGTATGCTAAAGGATATAGAGCGATGGAACAATGAGGCCTATCTTGATTATGAAAAGAAAGTCATAGAAAAAACTCGGGCTTATTTCTCCAATGACAAGTTCGCTGACCTTAAGCATCTTGAAGAATACCAGGATTTTATGCCTGAAAGCATTTTTGATCCGCAGAAATTCAAAGAAGTTACGAGAACCTATTATGATTTTTATTGTGTCGAAGATGTTTTCGAAGAGCCCTTTAATGAATCTGCATTTCAACCATATATGGATTTCCTAAATGAACAGGCAACAAAAATGGCTGATTTCATTGATAAGTACATAAAAAGATATGATAAAGGAGAGTTCGTTAAAAAGGAATTGGAAGATACTTATTATGATAAAACTTTTAAGAAAGCAAAAAACAAAAAGTGGGTTGTTTGGCCGGTATTTATTGTACTAATCATTGGAGGATTAGCTACATTTAAAAAAGACATAACTGAATTATTTTCTCCCATCACCCCGGGAAAAGATACAACTACTGTTAAAAATGCAAACGTAATTCCTCTTTTGAAAATGATCTCGGGAACCGTTATCGATGAACAAAAAAATCCTGTTAAAGATGCGGCGGTTAATTTTATGGGGAAAGAAAACAGAATTGATACAACCGATTCCTTCGGAAAATTTCTTTTTACAGATTTGTCAGGAAGTGGTATAACAACAGAAACAATCGGGTTAAAGTGCCTCGGATTTAAAGATGTATCTCTAAAGGTCAAGATAGATTATCGTTCAGCCGAACCTCTTAGCCTGGATGAAATAATCTTGGTAAAAGCACCACAAAAATCAAATCAGCAATTATGTGAAGAAGGGAATTCAGAGGCCTGTTATAAATATGCAGATGAGCTTCAAAGACAATGTTCATCTGATGAAGAACAAGCCAGGATTGTTTGTATTATGAAAGTGGAGATGTGGCAGCGTGTTGGCGATTATTATGAAGAATTAATGAAAGCCAGGAAAGATTCAGGATACTCCAGCCATGCGTTTATAGAAGCAAAAAAGAAGTGGAACGAGGCGAAGATCATGGCTAAAAAAGAAATTATTTTCTGAAACTTTAATTGATTTATAGCGACTATAAGTCAAATTGAATAGAAATACTTGGCTGATTTCTTAGTATATTTGCATCTCATAAAAGAGTAATTAGCTCTTTATTTTAACTCAATCAAATATTTTGAATTTCACAGAACTTAATTTAGAAGCCCAACTCAGCGAAGGACTGCAATATATGGGTTTTGAAAAACTGACTCCGATACAAGAGAAAGCTATTCCCGCAATCCTTACTAACCGCGATTTAATTGCCTGTGCACAAACCGGTACCGGAAAAACAGCGGCCTATTTATTGCCTGTAATAAATAAAATAACCAAAAACCCCTGCGAAACTATTGATACTTTAATAATTGTCCCCACGCGCGAGCTTGCCATACAAATTGATGAAGCGTTACAAGGTTTCGCGTATTTTACTCCTGTCAGTTCAATTGCTATATACGGTGGAAGCAGCGGCGCGGCATTTGATCAGGAGAAAAGAGCCTTAACACAAGGCGCAAATATTATTATAGCAACTCCCGGCAGGCTCATCTCGCATTTAAATATGGGTTATGTAAAATTCGGAGAGGTAAAACATTTAATTCTGGATGAGGCCGACAGGATGTTAGACATGGGCTTCAGCGATGATTTAACAAAAATTATTTCTCATCTCCCGAAGCAAAGACAAACATTAATGTTTTCGGCTACTATGCCGCCTAAAATACGGGCGCTTGCAAAAAAAATATTAACAGAACCTTCCGAAATAAATATTTCTATTTCTAAACCGGCAGAAGGAGTTACGCAAGGCGCCTATGTTGTAACCGACAAACAAAAAGGCCATTTGCTTACGGGAATTCTGAAGGAAAAGGAAATGAACAGTGTAATTATTTTCTGTTCTAAAAAAGATAAGGTAAAAGAGTTGGAACGTGAATTGGCTCGTGCAAAATTTAATGTCGCGGCTATTCATTCGGATTTGGAGCAGGACCAGCGTAATGAAGTATTGCGCAATTTTAAAAATAAAAATTTACAGGTACTCGTGGCAACTGATATTTTATCGCGGGGAATTGATATTGATTCAATCAGCCTAGTGGTAAATTACGATGTACCCGGTGATGCGGAAGATTATATACATCGTGTTGGAAGAACTGCCCGCGCCGAAACAAAAGGGCTTGCCATTACTTTTATTAATGAACAGGATCAGAAAAAATTTAAACGCATTGAAGACCTTTGCGGTTACGAAATAAACAAACTTCCTGTACCTGAAGCCCTCGGCCCTTCCCCCGAATATGCTCCTGAAAAGCAGGTTGTAAAAGGCGGAAATCATAAGAAGAAACCCGGTTTCGGTAACAGACGCCCTCAAAAAAGATAATTTAATAACTGATAAAAGTCATGTTTTCTTTTCCGGAAGGGAGGGAGAATTTCGTACCTTTGTACTCTTTGTTATTCATCTCATGAGACTTCTTGATACATTTTACTCTGTCAGGCATAATAAGTGCCCGCGTTGTCATAAGGGGGATGTTTTTACGGAAAAGAATCCTTATAATCTTAAAAAAATATTCTCTCTCTACCGCCACTGTTCAAATTGTAATTTGATTTACGAAAAGGAAGTAAGTTTTTTTTACGGGGCTATGTATATTTCATACGGCTTGATGGTAGGTTGGTTTTTTTTATGTTACATCTTTCAAAACTTTTTACTGAATTGGAACCTGGGATATTTTTTGGCTTTTATAGCTGTAACAATAATTCTCCTCAGTCCGCTTAACCTTCGCCTTTCCCGTTTAATCTGGTTGAATATCTTTTTTAAGTTTGAAAAGCAATACTATCGCGGAATATAGAATTTATTTAAGCGAATGCTTCTTATCCGGCAGTACATTCTCCAATGTCCAGTTTAATTTTTTGACAAAAACTTCCCTACGGTGTTTGCAATCGGCAATCGGGCAAATAGGGCAGGAGATAGGCAGGCAGGGGTCGGCATGAATAAATAGTTCTATTTCCTGTTCCATGTTTTTTCTTACCAGGTTTTCTACTGCGTTTACTTCAGTATGTGATTCTTCCAACGTATTGTACCACGGTAATGTAATGTGGCAATCTACATGAAGATGCGAGCCGTATTTTAAAACCCGTAAATTATGTATGTCAATCCATTTTTCACCCCGGTTTTTATCAAGTAACTCTACGAGGTGTTTTAATTTTCCTTCATCAGCCTTATCCAATAAATTGGTAACAGATTCTTTTACCAATTTAAATCCGGTGTAAATAATAAAGCCGCCAAAAATTAAGGTAATCACATAATCTATCCAGTTAATTTTTGTAAAGTAGATAAGGAAAAGCCCCAATACCAAACCGATACTTGAAACGGTATCGGTAATCAAATGTTTTCCGTCGGCAATCATTAAAGAAGAATTGTATTTTTTTCCTTTTTTAATAAGGTAAGAGCCTAAAAAATAATTTACAATTCCTGCAAAAGCGGATAAATAGGCGCCGGTATCTGCTTCGTGAATTTCATCTTTTTTAAAGAAAGCATAAATGCCTTTTATTATCATGGCCGCTCCTGCAAGAGTAATCATACCTCCTTCAAAACCGGCAGACAGAAATTCTATTTTACCATGCCCGTAAGGATGATTTTCGTCTTTGGGTTGTGCCGCATAATAAACACTGTATAAAGCGAAACTTCCTGCCACCACATTCACAACCGATTCAAGGGCGTCGGCAAGAACAGCATTTGATTGGGTGAGAAAATAAGCAAAGAATTTAACGGCCATTAAAACAACGCCTGCCAACAGAATAAACTGCATAGTGCGTATTTTTATTTGCCCGATATTTTCTTTATTTGACATTTCAATTTTAAAAACTAGTTGTCAAAAAAATAAAACCACATTAAAACCACGGCAGAAGCGGTCATTAAAAGTAAAGTTAATATTCCGAGCAAATTCGACCAAAAGCCGTTCGTATTTTCTCCGAGGATTTTTTTGTTATTGCATATTACCAGAATAATAGCCACCAACACCGGCGAGGTTAATCCGTAAAATACGGCTGTATAAATAAGTGCCTGTATCGGACTTATTCCCACAAAATTTATTATAAGACCTACAATTAACGATAAAGCAATTACAATGTAAAAAGGCTTTGCTTCGTTAAATTTTTTATCCAGGCCTTCTTCCCAGGTAAAAGTTTCGGCGAGCGCGTAAGAGAGTGAACCTGATAGAACCGGTATCGCTAAAAACCCTGTACCTAAAACCCCGAACGCAAAAAGTAAGTAGGAGAATTCTCCTGCCAGAGGCTTTAATGCTTTTGCGGCATCCTCAACCGTATTAATTTGTTTTATGCCTGCGTTAAATAAAACAGTGCCCGCAGTAAGAATTATAAAAAACATAATTAAGTTTGAATAGAACATGCCGTAAGTAATATCTGTACGCATATTTTTTAAAACAGATTTATCCACCACAAAAGATTTGTCTTCTTTTTTAAGATGCTCCACTTCCATCGAGGTTTGCCAGATAAAAAGATACGGGGATATGGTTGTTCCGAGAATTGCAACAAGAATGCTTATGTATTCTTTGTTCCACTCAAAAGAAGGGATAAAAGTATGATACAACGCATCTTTCCAGTTTGTAGTTTGCATTAAAGGAACAATCATATACACCAATAATATTAAGCAGAGGTATTTCATTACCGCTGCCAGTTTTTTATACGACCAGAAAATAATTACCGGAATTAAAATAGCAGTAAAAGCAATACTGAAAATTGCAGGATGTACAGAGGGAACTAAAAGGTTTGCAACAGCTCCCATACCGGCAATGTCAGCGCCGATATTTAAAATGATTGCCGGAAAACTGAACAGCAGCATTAAATACAAAATGGATTTGCTGTAATTTTTTTTAATGGCAGTTGCCAGGCCTTCACCCGTAACCAAACCAATGCGCGCGCACATTTCTTGTATGGACGCCATTAAAGGAAAAGTAATCAAAGCTGTCCAAAGTGTGGAAAGCCCGTAACCCGCGCCGGCCTGTGAATACGTTGCAATTCCGGAAGGGTCATCGTCACTGCTACCGGTAATTAAGCCCGGGCCCAGTAATTTCCAGGTACGTTTTACTTTTTTAATGTTTTTGTCTATAAGATTCAAGCGTAGGTAAAATTATTTGCAACAAGGTACTAAAATTATGACTTAAGTCATGGAAAGTAACCAACAAAATCATGTGTTTAAAAATGAAAGGTATTTGCAATAAAAAATGTTAATTTTAAATTATGAAAAGAAATATTTTTATAGAAACGACTACTGTTTTTGCGTTTTTATTTTTTTCGGCTTGCAATTCTCCGAAAGAAAATAAAATGACCGATGCGCAATTAAAAGCAACCGACTTATTGGCAAAAAATGCGGAAAAGGTTATTACTCTCTGCAATAAATTTAAAACAAAAAATGTTTTTCCTTACGAGGCAGATACCACTTTTTTATATAAAGAGGAAAAAAACAGTGATTCCCTCGGGACAAATGAAATAAAGCAACTGGATGTAAATTGGTTTAAGCATGATTTAATCGGAGGAACTGAATACGATATGAAACAATTTTATATAATTGATTCGGTAAAAACTACGGGTACTTACGCAAGTTGGTGTGATTCTTTGCAACCGGGAAATACAAAGCGCTCAAATGCTTATGCGGTTTGTAAGTTACTGCCGGATAGTTTTGCCACTATTCTTGTTTGGACTTTAATGACTTCTTCTTATGAAGCCTGCCCGTATTCTTCATCAAAAGCAGTTTATATCACTGTCGTTTATAACGGATCGGTTACCCAAAGTTTCTTACTGGGAGAATATATCTCTGCGGGCGATCCGCCTGTTTCCATGCATAGAACAGTTACAGGGAAAATAACTGCTGATAAGAAACTTGAAATACACGTTTACGAGGAAGATGATGAGGATATGGACCTTCCGGAAATTAAAGTAACAAAAGAGCATTATGAATTTGAGATAAAAGAAGGGAAAATAAACTTAATAAAGGAAAAGAAGGAAAAAGTGATTAATATGAAAAAAATCGCAATTAAATAATTACTTTTTCGCGGTAGGAGGGGTCATCTTAGAAATTTCGGTGAGGCCCTCAACTAACCGATCCAAATCTGCAAGAGAAGTATATACACTCGGAGTTACGCGCACGCCGTTTACTTTTTCAAAGTCAATGGCAACTACATGTATTTTTTTCTTTTCAAAAAGTTTGATTTCTATATCAGCACCTTTCCAGCCTTCAAAACCAACATTAAACAAGGCGCAGGAGTATTGTGGTTTTTGAGAGGTATAAAACTTAATACCCGGTAAATCTTTCACTTTGTTCACCCAATAATCTTTTAAATAACGTAAACGCGCTTCTTTACGTTTAATACCAACCATTTGATTAAATTCCGCTGCGTTTGCAATAGCCATTTCAGAAGCGAAGGAACGTGTACCAAGACTTTCAAATTTGCGGATATCACTTCCGTCAGGCTCTACGCTGGAAAGCAGAGCCCAAACATTTTTAATTTTTTCCTTTTTTATATACAGTAACCCGCTGCCAAAGGGAGCATGCAACCATTTATGCAATGAAGCAGCAGCATAGTCAACCCCCAAATCCGGAATCTTAAAATCAATTTGCGAAAAGCTGTGGGCAATATCGCAAATCACTTCGCAACCTTTTGCATGTGCTGCATCCGCAATTGCTTTGGCAGGAACTAATTGCCCCGTCCAGTTAATCATGTGTGTAATATGAACGATTTTTGTTTTTGGGGTAATGGCATTTGTATAAGCCGCGATTATTTCAGCATCATTTTCCATCGGCATTTTCAGATCAATCCAGACTAACTTAATGCCTTCGCGTTTTTCACGTTGCTTCCAGGCATTCATCATATTCGGATAGTCGTATTTGCTTAACACAATTTCGTCGCCCGCTTTTAAATTCAGCCCGAAAATAATTGTGTTTAATCCTTCGGTGGAATTTCGGTTAATCGCAATTTCCTCCGGACTACAACCCGCTAATTCTGCTAATTTTCCACGTAAAGGCTCTCTTCCCATATCAAGGGTTCGCCACATAAAATACGAAGGCCCCTGGTTACAAAATTCGTAATGCCTGATGTGTGCTTCTTGTACAACTTTAGGTTGAGGGCTCACACCGCCGTTGTTTAAATTTATAATCGTCGCGTTAACGGTAAAACATTCGCGTATATAACTCCAAAAATCTTCATCGCTTGTAATACTTTCAGGGGGCAAAGCCGAGATGCGATTAATCTCTTCGTTTAATGAGGCGGCGAAAATGGGGTTGTTTAATTTTAAGAATGAAAAAGATCCGGCTAAAAGCGCGGACTTGGTCAAAAAATCACGACGTTGCATCATGGCGTTTGGTTTTGGTAGATTAAATGTATAAAAATTAAGCTACCCGCCAAAGACTAAAAATAAAAAAGGATATTTATATAACCCCATCCATGCGCCCACCAGGTTTTAATTTCGCGGGTGATGAAAATACGTGAGTACTCTATTCCTAAATTTTTATACTCCAGGTGCAAGCCGAAAGAACCACGTAACACAATCGGAGAAAGTTCATTATAAGCCAAAGTATTCACGCTTTTATTGAAAAGGCCTCCTTGCATGGTAGCGTTATATCCAACAGCTTTTACCCAACCTTGTGTGTATCCGTAAAACTGTAATTTTTTGGTTCGAACATTGGCAAAATAAGCTTGCATTTTTCCGAAACGTAAATTTGCTCCGACCGCTGCATTATTGTAAATAGTCCCCGCGTTAATTTCCGTCATTCCTGTTAAATCAACGATATGTGCGTTGAAAATATTTTTTTCGTAGCGCATCCTGTAATTCAGCAAAAAATTATTACTCATCTGATACTCCCAACCCAAAGGCTGTATGTTCACCAGCATTTTATGAATCCCCTTTTGTTCTTCTTCGCACTTAGCGCAAGGACCCATCATTCCTAAATCCAGTTCAGAACTTAGCCGTTGCTTTTTTTCTTCGCTATTACTTATAACAAAATGTCCTAAATAGATTAAAGCCGAATACGGCCTGTCGCCTTTTAAAACGGTGTCTCTTCTTATACTTGCGGGAGTAAAACAGTCTTGTGTGCCTGATAAGCCATACTGATTAACTGACTTAGAAAGTTTGGGCAAAATTTTCATTAATGGCAGTTTCCTGAAAATGGGTAAAATTAATTCAGGATGTATGCCCTGTGTATAGTAACGGTCGGTCTCATTAAAAAAATCGTTGGAGTAAGTGTAAGAAAAATACCTGCGCGTACTTAATGTACTGTCATTTTGCGAAAATGCAAAAGCGCTTACAAAAAGCAGAATAATAGAAAGTCGTTTTCGCCGCATTCAATTGACTATTACTCAAAGATAACTTTTAAAACTAAAAAACCCTCCCACCGGGGTGGGAAGGTTTTTTCACAGCAACTGACAACTATTTTGTTTTACCAATAGCCGTCAGTTTATCAATATCATTATTCACCGTTAAAATCAAAACGCAGGTTGCGGTACAAAACACAGGACTGGTAATGCAATGGTGTCCGCTCCAGCTTCCGTCTTCGTTTTTAATGCTGATTAAATGACCCGAGATATTTTCATACCATTTTTTCCAATCGGTATCTTTTCCGATTATCATACTCTCTCCGGTTTGCAAATAGCTTAAAAATTCTTCGCCGCCGTTATTGCCAAAACCACTCATTACTTTTTGGTCTTGCGCAACCGATTTGGTTGAATTATAAACTTTATACGCGTTGGTGGCTTTTTTCGCCGCGTCTTTATCATAACCTATTTTCTCAAGATTGTCAGTTGTAACGGGGGCGTTTTGAGCAAGTTTACCTTCTTTTTTTGCTTTTTCAACGGCTTCATTTACTTTACGTGCATCCTGTGATGCGGCACGGTTAGAACTGGTAACTGAATATAAAACTACTCCTGCACCTGCGGCGGTATTTACATTTCCGTTATCGCTGTCAAAATTACTTTTTTGGTACTCGCGTGCTTTTTCAAGGGCTTTGTCATCCACTTTTGCTCCGTTAGATTGAGCTGCTTCCAATGCGTTGGTTGCAAAAGATGATTGTAAAACACCTGCCCAGCCTGAGCTTTTAAAACTTCCATTGCTCTCCTGCGCTTTTTGAATTTTACTTACACAAATATCCTGGCATTTTTCAACACGTGTTTTTAATTTGGCATTGTCTTTTACAATTTCAAGTACGTTCGATAAAAATTGCGAGGTCAAAATAACGTCAATATTCCCTCCCAGTTTAACCTGAATTTGTGTTCCTGTTTCTTCGGTAATATTGGTTGAAGTTGTAGTAGCTGATTTTTCAACGCAGTCTAATAAATACTCAAGTCCTTTGCCCAATTGCTTACTGTATTCGCCTTTGGCAAGCGTGTTTCCGCTGCGTTGCAAAGCCATGCATACCATTGCGGTAGTAGCAGGGTCTGTTTTTACAGCATGCGGGTCAATAATATCCTGGCGCATATTGGTTCCGGCGCCCCAGCCACCGTTGTTTTGTTGAGCTTTGGCTATCCATGTTAAGCCATTATCAATCGATGTTTTAACATTAGCGGTTGTGTTGTAAATAAAATCAGAGTCAGATCTTTCCTGTCCCATTACGGTCAGAAAAACGCAGCCTTTGGCTTCGGTGTTTGAGGCAAGAGTTTGATTTTGCCTGGTAAAAGTAACAATAGAAAATGCCACTACCAGGAACAGAAACAAAAATACAAACGAGCGGATGGGTCTTTTGGTTTTCATAGTATTATTTTTTAAGTTTGAATTGAAGATGTCCGGGATTTACGAATTCCATAAAGATTTTTATTTTTTACATATTTTAACAAGCTGTTGGGTTATTAAGTCGGTAGGAGGTGTCCCCGCATCAAAAATTATCTACTATTAATAATCGTTGTGGGGCCGCGCTTTGCGTTGCAAGTCCTCGCTACATGTATCATTTTACGTAAAGTCATAAATCTGGGTAGCTCCGGGCTTTTCACTGCAATCGCTCACTCGAACAGGCGGGCAATAACTATTAACGTTCGGCGTTTAAAAACATATAGTGCCCCATAGCGTGGGTTTCAGCCTTTTTTTGTAGCATTGCCCTAATGATGAACCGACTGCTTTATACCTGTATTGCTTTGTTGACGGTTATCATAACGTATTCTCAAAACGTAACCATAAAAGGTATTGCGGGCTCGCATAAAGGCAAAGAGATTTCGATTTATTTGTACGACGACCTCATTACACAATCGCAAACCAAAACGGATGCCGATACTGTTGATTCAAGAGGAAATTTCGAATTAAAATTAACAGTAAAAACTCCGCAGGTTGCTTTAATACGTACTAATAAACTCGTCGGTAAAATTTATTTGCAACCCGATTTTATTTACGGTATTATTTTTCCTCCGGCCGATAGTAGCCGTTTTATCGCGGGTGGTGCCGAGCAAAGCGTGAACATTAACATAAACGGCGATTCAACTGAACTCAACGCGCGGATTATCGATTTCAATAACCGCTTTGATGAATTCTGGCAAAAGCATTATAAATCTTTTGTAACCAAAAACCTGCACCGCGAATTGGATTCCTTTCAGATGCAAATGAATAAACGATACGAAAAAGTAAAACTCACTTATTTTAAAACTTATGTAGAATATAATTTTGCCCTCATGAATGAAAATACCGGCAGGCATCACGGGTTTTTAGCAAAAAGATATTTACTTGATAAGCCCATTGATTACGATAATTATGAGTATATGGAGTTTTTTAACCAGTACTTCAAACAATATTTACAAAAGCAAACCGCAACAAAAAACGGCAACCTGGTACTGGATGCTATAAACGAACTGGGTAGTTTTAAACACTTAAGTGAATTACTTAAGGGTGACCCCTTGTTAAAAAATGATTCCTTGCGTGAGTTGGTTCTTATTAAAGGCTTGTACGAACTGTATTATTCACCACACTTCCGTAAAAATAAAATACGTGATATGTTTCTCCAGGTAAATAGCAGCAGCACTAATACCGAACATAAAAGAATAACTTCAAATATTTTGCGCGAGATTAATAACCTGCAGGCCGGCAGTAAGGCTCCGGAATTTATATTGTTGAATAATAAACGCGACACAGTAAGGCTCAGCGATTTTTCGAGCCGCTACATGTACCTTAACTTTTTTGCCACCTGGTGCACCGATTGTTTGGAGCAGTTTAAAAAACAGGAACAATTAGTAAGAAAATTCGGAGATAAAATATTTTTTGTATCCGTTTGTACCGACGAGGATACCAATGCCATGAAAACTTTCATTAAACAAAATCCCAAGTACAATTGGTATTTTTTACGCCCGGGCAATAACCGTTCGGTAATTCAGCAATACAGTGCAACATCGGTACCCGTTTATTATTTAATAAATATGCAAGGCGGTTTTATACAATCTCCGGCGACAAAACCCGATGAAGGTATAGAGCGTAAGTTCAATGAAATT